>WFQZ01000152.1 GCA_015486785.1 Thermoflexales bacterium | reverse complement strand
TTGATCTCCAAGTAGGTGAAGGCTAAGTCCACGAAGAACTTGTAGAGGGCGACGACGAACTCGGCCACCGTTTCCCGACCGGGGAACGGCGGCATTTGCCCGGCCACGTCCACTTCGGCGATGTCGCGCAACACGGGCACGGGGATTTGCACCACCGAATCCCAGTTTTCTTCGATTTCAATGCCGCCCTGGGGCGAAAAGTAGATCACGTCCGCTTCCCGCGTGGTGCGGACGGCGATGAACATCTCCTCTTGCGGATCGTGCGGCACGAATGGCTCAATGATGAAGGTGGTGAGTTTGTCGGTCGTGCGTCCCACCGTGACCTCCCGCCCCATCCGCTCGTCGACCCAAGTACGCACCCCGTCCAGGTCCAGATTCAGCCCCAAAAGGCCGTGCTTGCCCCGCTTGCCGAAGAGTTGATCGGGCTTGACCACCAACCGCTCGGTGGCGAGCCACGGGTGATCCGCCACCAGTTGCTCCCAATCGGTCTCGGCTTCCACCAACGCCACTTTGCCGGGATAGGTGAACCCTTCCAGGTAGTCCGGCAGGTACTTCGCCAGCAACCGCTTGGCGTCCACCTCTCGAATTGCTCGTCTGGCCATGTTTCCTCCCTCGGCTATTGCGCCGCCAGTTTCTGCTCCAACGTATCCCGAATGGCGAAGATAAATTCTTCCGTCGAAAGGGGATTTTCCACAGTCGGCACGCTCACCCGCGCCAGGTCGCCGGTCATTTTGCCGCTCTCGATGGTCTCAATGACCGCGGCTTCCAGGGCGTCGGCGAAGGCCATAATCTCCTGTGTGCCGTCCAGCTTGCCCCGCTGACGCAGTGCGCCGGTCCAGGCGAAGATCGTGGCCGTGGAGTTGGTTGAGGTGCGCTCACCGCGCAAGTGTTTGTAGTAGTGCCGCTGCACCGTCCCGTGCGCCGCCTCGAACTCCATTTTGCCTTCGGGATTCACCAGCACCGAGGTCATCAGCGCCAAGCTCCCGAAGCCGGAGGCCAGCATGTCGCTCATCACGTCGCCGTCGTAGTTCATGCAGCACCACAAGAAGCCGCCCTCGTGCCGAATGACCCGCGCGACCGCGTCGTCAATGAGCGTGTAGAAGTAGGTCACGCCCGCCGCATCTAGTTGCTCTCGGTGGGCGTCCACCTCTTCTTGGAAAATGTCGCGGAAGTAGGCGTGATAGGTTTTGGAAATCGTGTCCTTGGCCGCGAACCAGATCGGCAGTTTGGCATTGATGGCGTATTGAATGCAGGCGCGGGCAAAGCTGCGGATGGATTTTTCGGTGCTGTGAATCCCCTGAATCACGCCGGGGCCGTGGAAGATGTGGATCGGTTTGTGAACCACATCCGAGCCGTCGAAGGGCGTGAAGACGATTTCCGCCCGCCCAGGGCCGGGGATTTGCAGTTCCTGATTCTTGTACACATCGCCGTAGGCGTGACGGCCAATGACAATGGGCTTCTTCCAGGTGCGCACCGTCGGGGGGATGTTTTTGAGCATGATCGGCTTGCGGAAGACCGTGCCATCCAAAATGCCGCGAATCGTGCCGTTGGGGCTGGGCCAGGCCTGCTTGAGGTGATACTCCTTCACGCGATCCTGGTTGGGGGTGATGGTCGCGCACTTCACGCCCACGCCGTACTCGTCAATGGCCCGCGCCGCGTCCACCGTCACTTTATCATCCGTGGCGTCCCGGTACTCAATGGACAGGTCGTAATACACAGTCTGCATCTCCACGTAGGGCCGCAGCAGATGCTCTTTGACCATCCGCCAGATGATGCGGGTCATCTCGTCGCCATCAATTTCCACAATGGGATTCTTCACCTTAATTTTGCTCATCGTTCCTCCTGATTACTGACCGGCCTGGTGACTACCGGCGAAATTTAACATGCCGCCCGCCAAAATGATGTTGCGCTGGCGGTCGGATAAGTGATAGGTCAAGGGCAAGTCCACGTTCTGCGTGACGTTGTGCAACGTCAAGGGCGCGTTGTGCGCCAGTTTAGCCCGCACATCGGGGATTATCAACTCGTCCCCGGCGGCCAGGCGATCATAATCCGCCTCGTCCGCGAAGAGCAGCGGCAGGATGCCGAAGTTGATCAGGTTCGCGGTGTGAATCCGCTCGAAGCTCTTGGCGATCACCGCTTTCACGCCCAAGTACATCGGGCAGAGCGCGGCATGCTCGCGGCTGGAGCCTTGCCCATAGCTCAGTCCGGCCACAATCACGTTGTGGATGCCGCGATCACGATTCTCCGCCGCCCGCTGCGAGAAGCTGGGGTCCACGCCCTCAAAGACGAACTCGGCGTACTTGGGGACGTTGGAGCGGTACTTGAGCCGTGCGCCGGCGGGCATGATGTGATCGGTGGTGATCTTGTCGCCCACCTTGATCGTCACCACGCCGCGAATCTCCTCCGGCAAAGGGTCGTTGTGCGGCGGATCGCCGATGTTCGGCCCGCGATAGACCTCCACCGTTGGGTCGGCCTGCTCCGGGAAGATGAACATGCTATCGTCAATGTAGAAGTGATCCGGCATCTGCACCGCTGGATAGGGCATATCCAGGTCGCGGGGATCGGTAAATTCGCCGGTGAGCACGGCAGCGGCAGCCGTCTCCGGGCTGACGAGGTACACTTGTGCGCTGCGCGTCCCGCTGCGCCCCTCAAAGTTACGGTTGCTGGTGCGCAGGCTCACGGCATTGGTGGGCGGGCTTTGGCTGTTGCCGATGCAGAAGCCGCACGCGCTTTCCATCAGCCGCGCCCCGGCGTCAATGAGATCGGCCAACGCCCCGGCGCGGGTGATCATCTGCACCACCTGGCGCGATCCGGGCGCAATCGCCAGACTCACGCGGGGGTGGACATGCCGCCCTTTGAGGATGCGTGCCGTGGTCATCAAGTCCTTGTACGAAGAGTTGGTACACGAGCCGATTTCCACTTGCTGCACCGGCATCCCGGCCAGCGAGCGCACCGTCACCACGTTGCCCGGACTGTGGGGCGCGGCGGCCAGCGGCTCAATGGTGCTCAAATCCAAGGTAATTTCCTTGTCATACGTCGCATCAGGGTCGGCCTGCAAGGGAATCCATTGCTCGCCGCGCTCCTGAGCCACCAGGAAACGGCGCGTTTCCTCATCGGAGGGGAAAACCGAGGTCGTCACGCCCATCTCCGCGCCCATGTTGGTGATCGTCGCCCGTTCCGGCACGGTCAACGTAGCCACGCCCGGCCCGCCGTACTCCATCACCCAGCCCACGTTACCTTTGGTAGTGAAAATCTCCAGCATCTTCAAGATCACGTCCTTGGCCGTGACCCAAGGGCGCAGTTCGCCCACCAGATTCACGCGGCACACGCGGGGATAGGTGAGGTAAAACGGCCCGCCACCCATCGCCACGGCCACATCCAGCCCGCCGGCACCCACGGCGAACATCCCAATCCCGCCGCCGGTGGGCGTGTGGCTGTCAGAGCCGAGCAGCGTCTTTCCGGGGCGACCGAATCGCTCCAGATGCACTTGGTGGCAAATGCCGTTCCCCGGTCGGCTGAAGATGATGCCGTACTTCGCGGCCACAGTCTGCAAGTAGAGATGATCGTCGGCATTCTCGAAGCCGACTTGAATCGTGTTGTGATCCACGTAACTCACCGAAAGCTCGGTCTTGACCGCATCCAGCCCCAACGCCTCGAATTGCAGATACGCCATCGTGCCGGTTGCGTCCTGCGTCAACGTCTGGTCAATGCGGATCGCCACCTCCGTACCGGGGAGCGGCTCCCCGGCGACCAAATGGGAATCTAAAATCTTCTGGACGATATTTTTGCCCACCCAAAACCTCCTTTTGCTAGAAAATGATCCGGCGGATTTACCACCGTATGATAGTTACTGCGCCGCAATTCCTCAAGAGGGAATCCTCCCGAAATCCCCTTCCGATCCTCACTTCCGCTCAGACGAGCGCAACAGCACCGGCAAAGCGGACTTACGCCCGCACTTCCCAGACCAGAAAGTGGGATAGTCCAAAAACGCGCCCCGGCGTATGTTCCAGCCGGTAGGTGAGTTGTTGCAATCCACGCCCCAGGCGGGGAGCGCGGGCTACGATGTTATCGTAACCGGGGAAGACTTGTGTGTGAACGATGAGCCGTACCGGCAATCCGGCGAAGAGCCGCCGCAGTCCGGCGATGGTGTAGGCCCGCACGTGCGGGGCCAGCCGATTCCGCAGCGCGTTAGGCAGCCAGTTGACCAACGGCTTGTTGCCGAAGTGGTACCGCCCACGCCAATAGATGCCGTGCGTCTCGAAGAAGTACAGCCGATTGGGGACGAAAATCACGATCCGCCCGCCGGGGCGGGTAACGCGAACCATTTCGCGGGCACAGAGCAGATCGTCGGCGACATGCTCCAACACCTCGTGGGAAAATACCACATCGAAGGAGGCCGAGCGGAAGGGCAGAAACTCGCCCACGGATTGAGCGACGCCGGTCGTGCGGCTGCGTGCCTCCCGCGCCCGCGCGGCCTCCAACTCAATGCCGAAGACATGCGGAGTGTAGCGCAAAAAGGCCGCCGTGTACATCCCGATCCCGCAGCCCACATCCAGCACCCGCCGCCCTTCCAGAGGCGCGTAGCGGCGCACCATCGCCAATCGCCGCTCTTGTCCGTCTCGCCACACAAATGAGGGGTTGCCGCGCAACGCGGCCAGGTCCACATCAGGGGAATTTTGCTCTGCGTTCATAGAGTGGATTGTAGGATCAACCAGCGGCCTGTCAACCCGCCCCGCTCAATGAGGCAAGAAGCGCGTGGTGAAAACCTGCTGCACATCCACCGACGCGGCCAGCGCGTGATACTGCAACAGCTCATCCTCCAACGCCTGCCACTGATCCGCCGTCTGCCAGCCCACGCCATGCGCTTCCGTGAGCGCGGAGTGCGCGTCTCGGATCTCGGTATCAAGCATAAAACGCATGTGCTCACGGTCCGTTTCCGGGCCGGCATACTTCATCACGATGTCCACCGCCTCATCCGGGTGCTCTTCCGCGTAAGCGATGCCACGCAGCGCGGCCCGCACAAACCGCTCCAACCGCTCCGGGTGCTGGGCGATCTCCGCCTCGGTGGTGACGTAAGTCAGCCCCAACGACGACAATCCGGCATCCGCCGCCGACCATTCCCGCAGCTCGTAGCCCCACTTCCGCAACAAGTACGGCTCATTGGAGTTGAACACCGGGTACACGTCCACTTGCCCCTCGGTGAGCACGCGCGGATCAAAGCCCACGTTGACCAACTGCACATCCTGCTCCGTCAACCCGGCAGAGTGTAACAACGCCAGCAGATCGGGGGGCGGCGTGCCCTTGTACCCCACCGTATGCCCGCGCCAATCGGCGACCGTCTCCAAGCCGCTATCGGCCAGAGCCACAAAGGCTTGCTGCCCCCGTTGGCCGATCAGCGCGATGGATACCAGCGGCAGCCCCGGATCGGCCCGCCGCTTGAGCAAGACCGCCGCGTCCTGCGTGGTAACATCCACCTTCCCGGCGGAAAGCAACTGCAAATGTTGCCCGTGGCCGGTTGAATGTTGAATATCCACCGTGAGTTGCTCCTCGGCAAAGTAGCCCTTCTCCTGCGCCACGTACACGCCCACAAACGGCAAATCCGCCTGGGGGCGATACCCGGCCATAAAAGTCAGCGCTTCCGGCTCCGGCGTGGACGGAGCGCAGCCGCCGAGCAGCACCAACAACACCACAAGAATGATCCAGCGTTTCATTGACACCTCCTCTGAAAACAGGTACACTTTGGGACTCAATCTCAGCCCATCCAAGGAGGAACGATGATACCAGAAATTGGAGTTTCCACCGCCGCGCTCTACCCGGAATATCTAACCGAGGACGCTTTAACGTTGGCCGCGCAACTGGATTTCCCGGTCGTAGAGGTCTTTATGCAGACGATGAACGAACACACGCCGGCCTATGCGCGGCAACTGGAGCAAGTGCACCGTGACCTGGGCGTGCGCGTTCACTCGCTGCACCTGTACACCCTGTACTTTGATCTGTGGTCCCGCTACGCCCGGCAGCGGGAAGAATCGCGGGCGCGATTCCTGGGCGTGCTGGAAGCGGCCACCATCTTGGGGGCCAAGGCACTCACCTGGCATGGGCTGCGCAAGAAATACGCGATGGAGCGGGAAATCGGGGTGTTTCTGGAAAGCGTGGTCTGGGCCGCCGAGCAAGCCCATCAAGCGGGGCTGACCTTGTGCCTGGAAAACGTGAGCTGGTGCTATCTGAACGCGCCGGAGCAAGTACACACCCTGCAACAACTCGGCGTGCCGCTGGGCTTCACCTTCGACTCATTCCAAGCCGGGGAAAGCGGCATCGCCCCGCAAGCTCTGATCCAGGCGATGGGCAAGCAGATCGCCACCGTCCACATCTCGGATTACGCGCCCGACGGCGCGGCGCGGCATCTGCCGCCCGGCCAAGGCGTCTTGGATTGGGATGAGGTACTCCACTCGCTGGCCTCCGTAGGCTACACCGGCCCGCTGATCGTGGAGTTGGCTCACGTGAGCGATCCGCTCATCCTGCGGCAAGCGGGGGACTTTTTACGCCGCCGGGTGCCGCAAGCGTGGGCGTAGCACAGAGCACCGCCGCTCCGGCGCGGCGGAAGTAACGACGATACGCCGCCGTTTCCTCCAGGTGATAAAACACCTGCTCCATCAACCGCGCGGCGGCAGCCTCGTCGCGCTGTCCACCGGCACGTAAGCGCAACTCGTGCTCAGATGCGTCTAGCAGTTGGACGTAGCCCCGCGCGGCCAGCCACTCCACGCCCCGGCGCACCGTCGCTTCCCGCTGCGCCGTCAGCGCGGCCAGGATAGCCGGATCAACCCGCCCCTCGTAGACCCGCAGCGCGTGCTTGATCAGCCCGGCGAGGTAACGCAGAAACGCCGCCGGACGATCCAAGGTCGGCTGCACGCCGAACAGGTACACCCGTTGCGGCGCACACCGCGCGAGCACCGATTGCCACTCGGCGGGGCCGGGCGGCGCGGTCCAAACGACGAGCGTCCCGGTGGGAGTAAGCTCGTGCCGCAGCAAACCGTCAACCTCGGCGGACGGGCCTTCCCGCCACACCTGCACGCCCGCTTCCACCAACAGTGGACGGAGCAAGGTACGCGGATGCGGCTCGCGCCGGTAGTCCACAATCTCCGGCAACGGGGGACGCAGTGGCACAGATTCGGTCTCGGCCTGCCGGAAGGCTTGCCACGTGATTTGCAACTTCCGCTCGCCGCGCCAGACGTTGATCCCCAGCGAGTACGCCAGGTCAAACCGGCCCGGCGGCAAAGGCGCACCGTTCCACTGCCACCACACCACCTCCCGCTCATCGCCGGAGGGATCGCGCACAACCACCCACAGATGCTTCCCGTCACGGCTCTTGCGCGGCGAGCCGACGATCTGCAGGTCACGGGTCGCCAACAGCGGCGCGGGGTTTCCGGCGCCGAAGGGCGAAAGTCGGGCCAGGTCTTCCGCCAGCGACAGGGTGAGATCGCCCAACGGCAAGTAGCCGTCAAGCTGCACGCCCCGCACCACGGTAGACTCGGCCAATTGCGCCGCCACAGCCTGCGAAAGTCCGCGCCGAAACGCCGGGATGTGCTCCGCCGGCAAGGCCACGCCGGCAGCCATCGCGTGCCCGCCGAATCCCACCAGCAAATCCCGCTGCGTGGCAATGGCCGCCGTGATGTGACAGCCCTCCACCGAGCGAGCCGATCCGTGCGCCGGGCCGTCGGGGGGCGTGGTCAACAGCAGCACCGGACGGTCGTATCTTTCCACCAAGCGGCTGGCGACAATCCCGATCACGCCGGCGGGCCAATCAGAGTGCGCCAGCACCAACGCCGCGTGCTCCAACAGCGCGGGGTCTTTTTCGATTAGCTCCAAGGCCGCCTGCTCCACCTGATCGCAGAGCAGCCGCCGCCGGGCATTGAGCGATTCCAGTTGCGAGGCCAGGATGCGGGCACGGGTCACGTCCGCCGTGGTGAAGAACTCCACGCTGCTGTTGGCGTCAGAGAGCCGCCCCAGAGCGTTCAAACGCGGCGCGATCCCGAAGGCGATGTTCTCCTCGGTCAACTGCGAAAGGTCGATCTCGGCGATGCGGGCCAGTTCCAGCAGCCCCACGCGCGGCGTGTGCCGCAGCACCTCCAAGCCGCGTTGCAGCAGATAGCGGGCGTCGGCCACTTGCTCGGCCACATCGGCCACGATGCCCAAAGCTACCAAGTCCAAAAACCGCGTCGCCTCATCCGCCAGCCCCGCCCGCCGGAAGAGATAAGCCATCAACTCATACACCACGCCCACGCCGGGCAAGGTCGCCAGCGGGTGATGGGCCGGCAGCAGGTGCGGGTTGATGATCGCATAGGCCGGGGGAAGTTCCTGGGGCAATTCGTGGTGATCGGTGACGATCACCGGAACGCCCACAGATTGGGCGTAGTTGAGGGCCTCGTGGGCGTCCACGCCGGTATCGCAAGTCACCAGCAATTGCACGTCCTGCGCCAGCACGTCCTTGATCCAGGGCAAGCGCACGCCGTGAGATTCAACCGCCCGCACGGGGATGTGATAGCAAACTCGCGCCCCCAAAGCGCGGAGCGATTCCACCAACAGCGACGTGGACGTTTGACCGTCCACGTCGAAATCGCCCCACACGCAGATTTTCTCCTTCCGGCGGATGGCAAGCTCCAGCCGCTCCGCCGCCCGTTCCAGGTTCGGGAAGTCGGTGGGCGGAGCCGGAACGTAAGCCGCCACATCGAGGAACGCGCGCGCCGCGTCCACGGAGGTCACGCCGCGCCGCGCCAGCAGCTCCGCAATCAGCGGATGCCCGCCCACGAAGCTCCGCACCGAGGCGGAGACCTTCACCGCCGGAGGATCAAACCAGCGCATTCGTTACTTGGCCTTCCCTTGATTGGCAACCGCTTGCTGCGCGGCCTTCACCTGCTCCGGATCGGCCAGGTAGTAATGCCGCAACGGTTTGAGCGTGTCCTCATCCAGCTCGTAGACCAACGGAATGCCGGTAGGGATGTTCACGCCGGGGATCACGTCGTCGGGGATCTCATCCAGGTACTTGACCAACGCCCGCAAGCTGTTGCCGTGAGCGGCGATCAGCACCCGCTTCCCGGAGCGAACCGTGGGCGCAATCGTATCGTGCCAGTAGGGCAAAAATCGCGCCACCGTGTCCTTGAGGCACTCGTGCAGCGGGATGTCCGCCTCGTCCAGCCCGTGATAGCGGGGATCGTGCCCCGGCCAACGCGGATCGTCCTTGGTCAATGCCGGGGGCGGGACGTCATAGCTGCGCCGCCAGACGTGAACTTGCTCATTGCCGTACTTGGCCGCCGTTTCGGCCTTGTTCAGCCCTTGTAACGCGCCGTAATGCCGCTCGTTGAGCCGCCAGGAACGGCGCACCGGAATCCACATCTGATCCAACTCGTCAAGCGCGATCCACAGGGTGCGGATGGCCCGCTTGAGCACCGAGGTGAAAGCAATGTCAAAGGTATAACCTTCCTGCCGCAGCGTCCGCCCGGCAGTGTGCGCCTCTTCAATGCCCTTCTCCGAAAGGTCTACGTCAGTCCAGCCGGTAAATAGATTGGCCTTGTTCCACTCACTTTCTCCATGCCGGAGTAACACCAGTTTGAACATTCGTACCTCCTCAAGTATGAACTAACCTGCCAGCGGATTCTATCACAGAATCGGCTACGGCGCAGAAAGAGCCGCTATGGTATAATCCGCCCTATGAAAACACACTTAGAAGAACTCTGGGCATATCGAGACCTGATCCGCAACCTGGTCGTGCGCGACCTGAAGGTCAGGTACAAGGATTCCATCTTGGGCGTGATGTGGTCGTGGCTCAATCCCCTGTTGATGATGATGATCTTCACGCTGGTTTTCGGCGTGCTGTGGCGGCACACAGACATCAAGAACTACCACATCTTCTTTATGAGCGCGTTGCTGCCGTGGAACTTCTTTCAAGATTCGGTGATGGGGGGATTGAACACCATCCTCAGCAACGGGCACTTGGTGAAGAAGGTCTACTTTCCGCGCGAAGTACTCCCGATCTCGTTCGTGATCTCCACCCTGGTAAACTTTCTAGTTGCGCTGCCGGTGTTCTTCGCGCTGGCGTTGATCTCCGGGACGCCCATCACGCCCTACGCGCTCCTGCTGCCGATCCCGATCTCCATTGAAGTGCTCTTTAGCATCGGAATCGTCTTCTTCCTTTCCACGCTGGAAGTCTTCTACCGAGACACGCACATGCTCACCAGCCCGCTCATCCAAGCGTGGTTTTTCCTCACCCCCATCATCTACCCGGCGCGCACCTTGCCCACGCAAGCGCACCTGCTGGGGATCACCTTCAACGCCCAAGCGTGGATGTTCCGCCTGAACCCGATGGCCTCCATCATCAACGCCTACCAAGACCTGCTCTACTACGGCACGCTGACGGCCATGGATTTCCTGACCCGCACAGCGGTCACGGCGGGGCTGATCTTCGTGCTGGGGTATCTCTTCTTCCTCAAGAAAAGCCCCCGCTTTGGGGAAACACTGTAGACTTGCGCAATTCACAACTTGTGGTAAGATTGCGCCGTTTTGGAAAGGCCCGCTAGCTCAATTTGGCAGAGCAGTTGACTCTTAATCAATTGGTTACAGGTTCGAGTCCTGTGCGGGTCACAGGTTATGAAGGGGGGAGCTATATGAGCACGCTGGTTTCGTGGGCTTTTGCCCCCGCTTGGCTAACGCCGCAGGAAGCGGCTGATCTTGCAGGGTACAGCACGGACGTTATCTTGGAGCTGGTAAGCGAGGGGATATTGGACTGGTGCGAGGCCGAGGGCAATATCCTCATTGAGAAGCAAAGCCTGCGAGAGTACCAGGAGGCATGGCTGGATATGAGAGCCGTGCAGTTGATGCAGGAAGCCTAGCCCTATCCCTTCTGCAATGACGCCCTACTCCGTGGGGCGTTTTTTGTTTGTCTATACTGCGGAGAAAAATATTTCCAGGACAAAAGAGTCCTATGGTGTACAAAAGTGGGTACACTGGGTACACTGGGTACAGGTAGAGAGATACATAGTATATCTATAGGCTTAGTAAGGCTTTAACCCCCACATATAGCGGTTTTGCGTGCCGCGTTCTGTACCCACTTCTGTACCCACTCCCCGGAAAGTGGGTACAAAAAACGGGTACACTGGGTACAGTCAAGGGGAATTTGTGCGCACAAAGTGAGAGAATGGCGAGAATGGCTAAGGATTTTGACCCAGAAGAATGGATCACCACCAAAGAAGCATCAAGGCTAACCGGCCATACAGCCGAGGCGTTGGGGCGGCTGGCCAGAGAAGGACTGATCAAAGGCTGGAAACGGGGACGGGATTGGTTTCTGAACAAAGCCGATGTACAGGCCTATGCCGCAGAGATGGCCGCGTTGCCCAAGGACGCCGGCCCAAAGGATTGGGTCACCACAACCGAAGCGGCGGAATTGACCGGCTACACCGCCGAGGCGTTGAGGCGGTTGGCCAGGGGAGGATTGATCAAGGCTTGGAAGCGGGGGCGTGATTGGTTTCTGAGCAAGGCTGAGGTGCTGGCCTACACCGAAGAGATGGCCACATTGCCCACGGATACCGGGCCAAAGGACTGGATCACAACCGCAGAAGCATCAAGGCTAACCGGGTACAGTGCGATAACGCTAAGACTACTCGCCAGGGAGGGACGGATCAAGGCCAGGAAGCGGGGGCGTGATTGGTTTCTGGATAAGGCCAATGTGCTGGCCTACGCCGAAGAAATGAAACGGCTGGGGACGGCAAAGCACGCTCCGACAAGAGGCAAGAAGAAATAAAAGCCACGAAGGGAGGCCAGGGCAACAGGGGGGGGCTTGACGCCCCCCTTTTTCTGTGGTATACTCTTATCGTAAGCGAACACACAAATAGACGCCTAGCAATTAAACAAGTTCTATCCAGAGACACGAACGGGGGCACACAGTGAACAGGTTTCGGCTTAACGGGGTGACGTATTACCAGGAATACCGCAAGTGCGGGAAGGCCGGTTGCCGCGTTTGCCAACGTGGGCCGGGGCACGGCCCCTATTGGTACTCACGGGATAGGCTCGGCCATAGGGAATACATCGGGCGGCAATTGCCGCCGTCCATAGAAGCGGCCAGGGCGGCCTACCGTCAGAAGTTTGAGGAAATGCTGGAAGAACGCGGGCGGTTGCGCCTGGCACTGACGGCGATTGAATCGCATATCAACGGCCTGGGATTGAGCAACGACGAAAAGGCCGCGCTGCAAGGGCTGGGATATGGGGACACACTCGCGTAAGCGGTCTTGTGTCCTGGCCAGCTCCGCAGCTACAACAAGACAAGGCCGGTCTTGTGTCTAAACCTGGCCATCAATAGCCACAAGACAAGGGGGGAACGGTGGAAGACTTTGAGGGTTGGATCACCACGGACGAGGCGCAGAGGCTCACGGGGTACACTCGCGCCCACATACGCTATCTGGCCGGGCATGGCCTAGTCAAGGCGCGGAAGGTGGGGCGGGACTGGGTGGTCAGCAGGGAGAGCCTGCTGGCACACGTTGAGGAGATGAAACGGCTGGGGACGGCGAAGCACAACCCTTGGCGTGAAGACCTGGGCGAAGGGAAGGGGCGGAAAGAACGGTAATCTTCCCCGTGCATCGGGGCAAATTTTAGCGAGGAGGCATAGAGCGGTGGGAGAAATAGACGGAGAAATGATCCGACAACTGCGGCACGCCTGGCGGAAGGAGCAATCCGCACTCTGGAGAGAGTTCAAGGGCAGCCTTACGCCGTCCCAGTTGGCTCTCTACAAGGCGCACCGTCGGGCAACGGCGATGATCGCCAAGCTGCGCCGCTGGGAAAAGGTCTTAGAGCAAGGGCTTCCGTTGCGGGCGAGGGGGATCACCTGGCCGGAGGATCATCATGCTTGAGCTTGCTCGCGCACAAGGGCAAAGCCCGGCCCCAATGGGGCAAGAGCTGGAGGCGGCATTTGCGGATTTCCTACGGCTTGACGTGGCGCAAGGGGACGCATCGCCGGAGACGGTTCGCACCTACCTAGGGCAACTGCGGCAATACCTGGCCTGGTGCGCCAGCGAGGGGCTGCATCCGGCGGCGGTCACAGAAGACGATCTCAAGGGCTACCGGGCGCACCTGGTAGCAGAGGGATACCGGCGATCCACCATCGCCACGAAGTTGGCCATTGTGCGGCGTTTCTACCAAATGGCGCAGGCGCGGGGATACAGGCAAGACGATCCCGCCAGAGGGTTAAAAGCACCGGCTGACCACACAGACCGCACCGAGCTGGTGAAATGGCTGCCGTTGGTAGCAGTCAAGCACCTGCTGAACGCACCGGACACAACCACGGCCAAGGGGCTGCGAGATCGTGCCATCCTGGCATTGATGGCGTTACACGGGCTACGGACGGTAGAGATACACCGGCTCAACGTTGAGGACGTAGACCTGGCCGCCGGACAACTCACGGTATTGGGCAAGGGGAAGCGCACGCGGGTTATCCTGCTGGTAGACGTAACGGCGCAGTACCTGGAGGAATGGCTCAATGCCAGAGGCTCATCACCCGACCCGGCATTGTTCATCAGCCTGCATTGGGGCGGGCACAAAGGGAAGGCCGGGGAAGCCGGGAAGCGGATGAGCCGTCGAGGGATACGGGCAACCGTAGACGGCTACCTGGCCGCATTGGGGCTTAAAGCCAACGGCGTAAGCTGCCACGCATTGCGTCACACATTTGCCACACTGAGCAAGGCCGCCGGGGCCGACCTGCTGGCAATCAGCAAAGCCCTGGGACACTCCAGCGTCACCACGACCCAAATTTACGCCGACATCGTGGACAAAGCGGCCAACAATCCGGCTCGCTTTCTGGTGGGGGCGTTGTATGCTGTTGCTTCCGAGTAGGTCTATTATCGGAAGCGAACCATTGTAGTTTGGGGAGCGTGCAGTACCACGCTCCCCGTGTGCTTGGAGGTATCAACTCTGTTGCACGCGCCCATTATAGCATAGGGACGCGGCAAGGCGAAGGAGGTATCACTTATGGGGCACTTGGTGGAAGTAGAAACAGAACAAAATACCCTCGGTTCACGGCAACAACGCTGGAGCGAAATCTACAAGCGCAAGCCGATCCGCAACCCCTCGCTTGAGTCGGACGTGGGCGTCCCGCTGATGCAGGCCTTGGGTATCGGCTTCCTGACGGCCACGTCAGTTTTTATGTTCTTTCTGGTGCTAACGACGGTGCAACTGGCGATTGTCGTTGCCGCCGCCGCGCTAACGTTCACCAGCACCGCCTACGCCTGGTTCGCATTGGGCGAGGTGCGGGAGACTGTGTACCAGGTGGAAGAGTACAGCGCAGAGGATCACTCATCCCGCCGGCAGGAACAAGCCAGCGTCCGCATTGAGGTTATCCAGAACCCCCACCCTACGCCCGCCGGGCAACTCGCGGTGGGTGGGCGGATTGTGTGGGAGGAGCTGAACGTCAGCTATGACGACCTCGCCCTGGCCGCCCAGGCAAATGAGCTAAGCAAACGCGCCCTGGTGCGCCTGGGGATGAATGAGTCTACGGCGATGGTCTTGGTGCGGCAGTTGATTGAACGCGGCTACGCGGCACGCCAGCAGGCGAATCGCCCGGCAGTGTGGACGGCGAAAGGCCGGGCCCTTGCCCGTGCGTTGTCCCAGGAGGTGAAGTGATGGCACACAGGACATTGAACTCACGGACGGCATTCTATGGCGATGCCAGGGAGAACGGCTATCCAGAAGACCGCGAGCGGCAACGGCGGGCGCGGCTAGGGAAACGAGCCAAGGATACCGGAGTCTACGCCGCCTGGGCGGTAGAGTTTCCTGGTGTACCGTTCCCTGACTACTACGGATCGGTATACGATGCCTATCAGCAACTTGAGGCGCGTGGCTGGAAGTTTTCCAGCCGTTACGGATGGCGGAAGGTGTCTGGTGGTGGTGGTGGTGGTGGTGACGCCGAAAAAGCCATTTACCAGTAACCCCCAGTGGGGGAGGGGGAAAAACACGCCCAGAAATCGCCGGAAAGGGGCATTTCTCCCGTTATAGGTCTTATGGGGGCAACCAAAATAAACGCACAGGAGGGCAATTTATGGCCAAGCGATCTATGACCAAGGAAGAGCTTACAACAAGAGTGGGACAAGACATTGGCCGGTATCCCCCCCCCCCTCGCCCTGGGGACGCTGCTGGGGTTGCTGACGGGGAGGTTTGATAGTATACAGTATAGCACGGTTGGTATATAATATATTATGTATGAACAAGGCGGCGCAACATATACACTTGCGTAAATCCGGTATGCGTATACAATAGGGGTAAGTAAAACGCGCGGAGGTGCAACTATGGTTATGTTTGCGGTGAGAATGCCCGTAGGGCTGAAGGCGCAGCTAAGGGCGCAGGCACAGGCGAAAGGTTTAAGTATGTCGGAGTTTGTGCGGGCTTTGTTACGCCAGGCACTAAAAGAAAAAAGCCGGTAGCGGGGAACTACCGGCCAGCGGGGATGTAACGCCCAAAGTTTACTATGTGGCTATTATAGCACCAATCGCCTGCTGGCGCAAGCGGCGGGCGGAGAGCGTCACGAGTTTGGGACATAATTCCGAGTTACCTCCAAAGGCCAGGCGACGCTCAGACCGGCGCAAAGGGAAGCCATTGGCACCTGGCTGATGTCATAACCGGCCAACTCTAG
>WFQZ01000151.1 GCA_015486785.1 Thermoflexales bacterium | reverse complement strand
GCTCACGTCTTTCGCAGCGGCAAAGAGCGCATCGTGGAAGACGTTTTGGCCGTTACCGATTACTTGGCATTGGAGGAACTGCCGGCAACCCGCTCTGTCCTGGCCGTGCCTTTAGCCCTGGGGAAGCACATCCTGGGGGTGCTGGATATTCAAGCCCGGACCGTTGCCGCTTTCAAGGACGATGATTTGCACGTGATGCGCACGCTGGCTAACCAACTCTCCGTCGCCATTCGGAACGCCGATCTGTACGAGGCCGAGCGACGGCGGCGGCAACTCGCCGAGTCCCTGGAGAAAACCGGGCGCGTCCTTTCCAGCAGCCTCGATCCGCAGGAATTGCCGGGGCGCATCCTGGAACAACTGGCCATCGTTGTGCCCTACGGGCGCGGCTCCGTCTTGGTGCAGGAAGGTGATCATCTGCACTGTGTGGCTTTGCGTGGTTTCCCCCCGGAACAGCGGGAGGGATTCAACGTCCCGCTGCGCGAAGGCGATGTGTATGAGCAGATCGTCAATCAACGCCAACCGCTGGTGATTCCGGAGACGACGCAAGACCCGCGCTTCAAGCAAGTCCCCGGCCTGAGCGTGCATCACTCATGGGTGGGGCTGCCGTTGATCTCCAAGGGGCGGGTCATTGGGATGATCTCGCTCACCCGCAAGCAGCGCAATGCCTTCGTCCCTGATGATGTGTTGCTGGCGCAGGCTTTCGCCGGACAAGCGGCCATCGCGCTGGAGAACGCCCGCCTGCACGGGGAGTTATCGCAGGCTAAGGAGCAACTGGAGCAGCGGGTGCGAGAGCGCACCGCCGAACTCAATCGTGCCTATCACACTCTGGAGCAGATGGACAAGAACAAATCGGACTTTATCCGCGTGGCGGCGCACGAGCTGCGCACTCCGTTGACCATCATCAAGGGCTACACCCAGATTTTGCGGGCGAAGTTCAGTGCTCTAGAGGATGCCTCCATGCAGCCGGTGCTTAATGGCATCCTTTCAGGCACGGAGCGATTACACACCATCGTCAACAGCATGCTGGACGTAGCGATGATTGACACTCAGACGATGAACATGGTGCTGCTCCCCACGCGCCTTCAGACAATCTTGTACAAGCTCCGTGCCGACTTCGAGTCCCCCTTGCAGCGGCGGCAGCTCACGCTCACGATGGAAGGTATTGAGCAACTGCCGGAGTTTTTAGCGGATGAGCAATTGTTGTACAAGGTCTTTAATCACCTGATCGGCAACGCGATCAAGTACACGCCGGACGGCGGGCGGATCACCGTGCGCGGCGAGGTCACGTCCCAGGAAGATGGCCCGGATGTGCTGCACCTGTCCGTTTGCGATACCGGCATCGGCATTGATCCTCAGTACCAGGAGCTGATCTTTGAAAAGTTCTACCAGATGGGCGAGGTGCAATTCCACTCTTCCAGCCGCACTAACTTCAAAGGCGGCGGGCCGGGCTTGGGATTAGCCATCGCCAAAGGCATCGTCGAGGCTCACCACGGACGCATCTGGGTGGAAAGCCCCGGCCACGACGAGACCACTTACCCCGGCAGTTGTTTCCACGTCCTGCTGCCGACCGCTCAACCCGAAGCGTAAATCACGCCCATTCACCATCCCGCTTCGTCAGATAGTGGATGCCCGTGTCTATTTCCTCGTAACCGAGCTTGCGGAACAGCGCGAAAGACGCCGCATTGTCGCTTTCCACCAACGCCGCGATCACGTGCATCCCTTGTTCACGCAACACCCGCTCCGCCTCGGCCACCAGTATGGCCGCGTATCCCCGCCGCCGATACGCGGGCGCAATCACCAGGCGGTTAATCCACCCTTTGCGGCTGTCGTGCGTCGCCACGACCGCGCCCACCAGTCGTCCCTCCACCTCCAGCCCCAAGATCGTCTGCACGCCGCTGGCTAACTGCCGCGCCACCGCCTCCCGGCTATCCCGCCCCTGGGGGCGGAGCGAGTGCAACCCGGCCTCTTGCCACAAGCGCAGCAAATCATC
The DNA here is from genome assembly GCA_015486785.1 of Thermoflexales bacterium. Lineage (GTDB taxonomy): Bacteria > Chloroflexota > Anaerolineae > B4-G1 > SLSP01 > S014-19. The sequence continues at coordinate 565 of WFQZ01000151.1, read as the reverse complement.
GTAAGATTCCGGCCCCAGCTCACGAATCACAAACTCGGTCATACAGCCTCCTGTGTCCCGCGCCCCGTGACGTACAGGGGCGGCGCAATTCAAGCTCAATGCGCCGCCCCCTTAAAAATCTACTTGCCGTTGACGATGTCCGCTAAATCTTCCTCCACCGTCTTGATGGGACGGAGGTCAAAATGTTCCACCAACACTTTGAGCACGTTGGGCGAGACGAAAGCCGGCAGGGTCGGCCCCAAGCGGATGTGCTTGACGCCCAACGCCAGCAGAGCCAGCAGCACGATGACCGCTTTCTGTTCGTACCAGGCGATGTCGTAGGAAATCGGCAGGTCGTTGATGTCCTCCACGTTCATCGCTTCCGCCAGCTTCTGGGCGATGACGATGAGCGAGTACGAGTCGTTGCACTGCCCGGCATCCAACACCCGTGGAATCCCGGCCACTGTGCCCAGGTTGAGCTTGTTGTAACGGTATTTGGCGCAGCCGGCCGTCAAAATGACGTGATCCTGAGGCAAGGCCAACGCCAGATCGGTGTAGTACTGGCGCGACTTGTGCCGCCCATCGC
>WFQZ01000150.1 GCA_015486785.1 Thermoflexales bacterium | reverse complement strand
GCTGGGGCTGGTGGTGGGGATGGCGGCGGTTCACGTGGCGGAGGCGGCGATGACCCACCGCCGTTTGGCGCGTCCGATGTGCCCGCACTGTGCGCAGCCCGCGCCGCCCCATCAATGGAGTGCTACCCTGGCGTACCTCGGCGGGCAGAGTCGCTGTCCGCACTGCGGCGCGAGGGTGCGTTTGGCCCGCTTGGCCGGTGAGTGGCTGTTGGCCCTCACTTGGGGGCTGCTGATCTGGCGATTCGGGTGGTCGTGGCGCGTGCTGCTGGCGATGATCGCCACGATCCCGCTGGCGATGGTGATGGTGACCGATCTGGAGACGCGGCGCATTCCCAACCTGATCACCTTTCCCGCCATCGCGGCGATGTTGGCGGTGGGCACTTGCTGCGGCACGGCTTTCCCCACTTTGCACGTCTGGCACTGGTGGGACGCGCTGGAAGGGGCGGCGGTGGGATTTTTGGTGCTGCGGCTGCTGGTTTCCTTGGGCGTGGCCGTCTTCGGCCCCGGCGCGATGGGCGAGGGCGACATCACCTTGGCGACGTACCTGGGGGCTATGCTGGGCTTCCCGATGATCCTGGAGGCGTTGGTGCTGGGGTTCCTGTTCGGCGGGATCGGCGCGGCGGGATATTTGCTCGCGCGGCGCGGTTCAATCAACAGCGCGATCCCTTATGGCCCTTACATCATCCTGGGCGGTGCGGTGACGTTGCTGTGGGGCACGCACATCTTGATCTGGTTTATGAGGTGAACGCTATGAACAGTAACTTGCAGAATCCGCACCTGGAAGGCGAATCGTTCTTCTGGAAGGCCGGGCCGACCGGCGTTTTGCTCATCCACGGATTCACGGCCACCACGTCCGAGGTGCGCCCGCTGGCGGAGTTCCTCTACGAGCATGGCTACACGGTCGCCGGGCCGCTGCTCCCCGGCCACGGCTCTTCGGTTCAGGAGTTGGGTCGCTGCCGCTGGCGGGATTGGAGTGACGCGGTGGAGGCGACTTACCGTGACTTGGTGGCCGTGTGTGAGCGCGTGTTCGTCGGGGGCGAGTCTATGGGCGGGCTGCTTGCGCTTTACCTGGCCGAACATCACCCGGAATTGTGCGGGGTGATGAGTTACGCCGCCGCGCTCGATTACGCCGCGCCTGAGTCACGCTGGCTTTCCCGCCTGCTCGCGCCCTTCGTGCCGGTGATTGACAAAGGCCACGAGCCGCCCGATGTCGGCGACCGGCTGTGGCAGGGATACAATCAACGTTCGCTGCCGGCGGTCAATCAACTGACGGCCTTGCAACAGGAAGTCCGCCACCACCTGAACCAGATCACGATTCCCATCCTCATCGTCCAGGGCAAGCGGGATGCTTCTGTCTCGCCGTCGGCGGCGCAATGGCTCTACGAGCGGGTCGCTGCGGTGGATAAGGAGCTGCATTGGTTTGACGACGCGCCGCACGTGATTTTGCTTTCGGCGGCCCGCCGGGCGGTGGAGTCGTTGACGCTGCACTTCATCCGGCGGATTGAGGCGCAGCATCGCTCTGCGGCGTCCGCTTAGCAGCTTCCCCGTCGGCGGCGAGCGCGGCCAGCACCGCCAGCAGGAACAACGCCCCGTATAGGCCGAACACCACTTCGTACCCCAGGCCGGGCGATTCCGGCACGTAGCGGGTGAAGAAGTCCGCCACCGGCCCGCCGATGTACGTCCCAATCGCACCCGCGCCCGCACCGGCCAAGTTGGCCAATCCCAGGTAACGGCCCGCCTCTTCCGGCGGCACGATCCCCACGCCCCAAGCCCAATTGGCGGTGTAGAACAGGCCGGTGGCCAATCCCAGGAGCACCGCGCCGCCGTAGAGCAAGGGCAAGGAGGCAGCCAGCAGCATCATCGCCGTGCCGCCCACGGCAAGCCCTCCGGCCAGGATGACCACGCGCCGCTCGCCGAGTCGCTCTCCCAGCCACCCGCTGACGATGGCCGCCGGGAGCAGGGAAATCCCCACCCACATCATCAACCGTCCCGCCGGTGCGGCGGCCTCGGCCACTGTGTAGTGCATCCGCCCTTGGATGAAGTACAGCGCGAATCCGCCCAGGCTGAACGCGCCGCTGAGGAACGCCAGGCGGTTGATGACCCACCAGGTGAACGCGCCCTGACGGGGACAGCGTGCGCCGTGGGTCGCTATCGCCAGCGAGAGCTTGACCCCGCCGATCACCGCCGCGACCAGCGACAGCAAGCCGACGCCGATCATCCCGCCCAGTTGCGCCGGGCGTGCGGCCTCCGCCAGTGCCGCTCCCGCCAGGTCGACGCCGCCGCCCAGCAGCAGGATGATCGCGGTGAAAGCGGCGGTCATCTCCGCCAGCCGCGCCAAGTCGGCCCAGCGCCAGCCCCCCGTGGGGGTGGCGGGCGGCGATTCGTGAACCGTCATTGTGACCCCGACGGCGACGAGCATGACCCCGGCCAGTACCCAGAGTCCGGCTTCCATGTGCCCGTGGGCGATGAGCGGGGCAACGGTGAAGGCCGCCGCGATGACCGGCAACAACTCAAAGAGCGATTTGGCGGCGGCGTATCGGCCATGCTGGGCCGGGGGAATCAGATCGGGGATGAACCCTTGCACGCCCGCTTGAGCCACGTTCGTTGCCGCCATCAGCAGCAAGTAGGCGGCGAACAGTGCCCAAAATCCCGCCGGCCCGGCCATGTGGGAGATGTAGCCCACGGCGGCGAGGGCCAGCAGCCCGCCGAGCGTGCCGCCGGCGATGAACGGGCGGCGGCGTCCCCAACGGAGCGTGCTATGGTCTGAGATCATCCCGGCGAGAGCTTGCATCAGCAAGGCGGTCATCAGTCCGCCCAGCCGTATCCGTCCCAGGTAAGTGCCTTGTCGCGTCGGGCCGACAAAATGCTGCACCAGCAGCGGCAGCACCAAGGGCACAAACGTTTGGTTGACGGCGGTCAAAGCGGTGAAGTAGAGGTTCAGCGTGATCAGGGAGGTCCATTGCATAGGGTCTCGTGCTCCTTGGGTAGCTTGTCAGGCCGATTTTAGGGATAGTTTAGGAATCTTTCAACTGGATGGTGATTTGTGTTTGCTACGCTTCATTGTATCACGGCTCGGAACCTCGCCGTGGGGGTTGCGCTGAGAGCTAAGATCGGATACAATAAATAACGAATGACGTTGCCTCACTACTGTGATGCCTCGCCGACGCCTCACTGATGCCTCACTTGCGATGTACTTACTTGCGACGCTTCATTGATGCCTCACTTGCGATTCTTACTTGCGACGCTTCACCGATGCCTCACTTGCGATTCTTACTTACGACGCGCTCACTTGCGACGCACTTCCCAAAGTGTGCCGCGAGTCCAAGGTCCATAGGTCATTAGAGGAGGATTGAGATGTCTAAGCGTAAATTGGTTGGGAAAACTCTGTATCGCATGCTCAGTGTGTTGAGCTTATTGAGTATGCTCTTGAGCGGCGTTCCGGTGCTGGTGACCCCGGTCTACGCTGAGTCGCCGCGTGCTGCCGCACAGAGCATGGGGGGCAGTGGACGGGGACAAATCACGTTGAAAGGCCCTTGGGGGACGGCGGTCAGCACGGCCACCGGCATCTTGAGCTACGTCCGCAGTGATCTTGCCATTGCCGCGCCGAGTTGTTCCGGCGGCTGCGGCGGCGTCTCGCTGGATAGCTCATTGAGCTACAGCAGCGGGGATCGGGCCGTCAAAGGCTTGTCGGGGGCATACGGCTGGCATTTGGGGTACGACATCAGTTACCGCAAGGAGTCGGATGGGGACATCGTGATCCATTGGGACGGCGGCGCGGAGGATCGCTACGACGCTCAAGGGAGCAAGGAAGAAGGGCCGCCGATTCAGCGTCGCAGTACCGGCGTGGAACTTAGCCAGCAGGCGTATGTCGCGCCTGCCGGGGTGAGCGATACGCTCACCGAGCCGCAGCGAGATCATTTCTTGCTCACCACGGCGCAGGGGACGAAGTATTACTTCGACAGCCCGCGCCATCATCGCGTGACGCGCATTGAATCTTGCCGGGGCTATGCGGTGGACTTCACTTACGACGTGGACGGGTACTTGATTCAGATGCGCGATAGTTACGGGCGGCAATTGCAGTTCCAGTACACCAAAGGGCTGCTGACTCAGGTGATTGACCCGAACGTGAGTCCGGCGCGGGCGGTGAGCTTTGCGTATGATGCGGCGGATAATTTGGTCGCCGTGACCGATCCGCTGGGAGGCATCACGCGCTACGAGTACGATGCGCAGCATCGGCTTACCGCCATCGTCAACGCGCGGGGGAAGCGGCTGGATATAGCATACGACGCGCAAGGGCGGGTGACTTCGCTGGTGACGGCGGAATCCACCCGCACTTTTTCTTACAGTGCCGGGGTGGATACCACGCAATGCGCCGTGGTCGACGTGATGGGCGAGACGACCAAGGTGGTGCGTTACACTTACGATGACCGCTCGCGCTTGATCGGGGTGGCGTCGGGCAACAGCGTGTTGTCCATCGTCTACGATGATAACGATCACCCCATCCGTCTGACGGACGAGGCGGGGCAGGTGACGCGCTACACTTACGATGAGCACGGGCATTTGTCAAGCATCCACGCGCCGTTGAACCGGACTGTGTCCTTCACTTACAATGACCAGGGGCGGTTGACCGGTGCTACCGATGCCTTGGGGCGTGAAACCACTTTGACCTACGACGCGCTCGGCGATGTGACCCAGGTGACTTTGCCCGGCAACCGCATCGTCCGCTACACCTACGACGCCGCCGGGCGGCGCATCTCCACCACCGATCCTGTGGGCGGGGTGGAGCGGTACGGCTACGATCAATACGGCAACCGCAGCGTGATCACCAACTCGGTCGGCTCGGTGGTGCGGATGACTTATGACGCTGTGGGGCGGATGTTGTCGCTGAGCGATGGGCTGGGGCACACGACCCATTACACGTATGACGCGGCGGGGCGGATGGCGACCTCCACCGATGCGCTAGGTCAGGTGACGCGCTTCAGCTATGACGCGGCGGGCAACTTGGTGACGGTGACGAAGCCGGATGGAACGCAGCGCACCTATCAATATGACGGCCTCAACCGGCTGTTGATGATCACCGAGGAGCTGGGGGATACGTTGGGCTACGCCTACGACGGCACGGATAACCTGCGGGCTGTGGTGGACGCTTACGGCCACACGGTACAGTATGCTTACGACCGTCTGGGGCGGCTGATCAATGAGACGGACCCGCTGGGCAACGCCACGACCTTTGAATACAGCGTGCGAGGGGAGCGCACCTCATTCACAGACCCGGACGGGCGGCAAGCGACGTTTGAATACGACGCCGCCGGGCGGGTGAGCGCCGCGCACTACCCGGAAGAGACGGTGCATTATGCCTATGACGCGGTGGGCAATGTCACCACCATCAGCGGGACGAAAGCGATAGTCAGCTACGCCTACGACGCGGCGGACAACGTGACGCAGGTTTCGTACCAACTGTTGGATTTGGGGGTGACGAAGCAGATCGCCTACACTTACGACGCTGCCGGACGGCGCATCACGATGACCGATCCGGATGGCGGGGTGACGCAGTACACCTATTACGCGGATGGGATGTTGCACACGCTCACCGATCCGGACGGGCGGGTGACGACATACACCTATGACGCGGCACGGCGGTTGACGCGCAAGGATTTGCCGGATGGCGGCTACGTCAGCTACAGCTACGATGTGGTCAACCGCATCACGGGCGTGGTGCATCGTGCGGCGGGTGGCGCGGTGCTGACCGAGGTGCAGTATCGCTATGACGCCAACGGCAATCGCACCGCGCAGACGATCAACAGCAGTGAAGCCGTCACCTACACCTACAACGCCAACAGTTGGTTGGTGGGGGCGGAGTACGGGAGCGGGGAAAGCTACAGCTTCAGCTACGACCTGGCGGGCAACCGCACGGCGATGGTACACAACGGGGAGACGATCACCTACACCTACGATGCGGCGGGGCACTTGCTGCGTGGCGGGTCGGCGACGTACCGCTGGGACGGGGAAGGCAATCTCGCCGGCGAGATCGGGGCCGGGGGCACGACAACGTACACCTTTGACACGCAGCGGCGATTGACGGGCGTGACTTCCGGCGTCAGCCGCACCACCTTCAGCTACTACCCGGACGGGGCGATCCTTTCGCGCGGCGCGGGCGGGACGCAACGTTACTACATCTACGATGGCGCGAATCTGCTGCTGGAGTTGGACGGCAGCGGGCAGACGGTGGCCCGCTACACCAGCGGGAGCGTGGACGAGTGGTTGGAGATGAAGCGCGGCGGGCACACGTACACCTATCACGCCGACGCGCAGAAAAGCATCCTGGCACTCACGGACGAAAACGGGCAGCTCGTGGAGCAGTACCGCTACGCGCCCTTTGGCGCGACCACGATCCTGAATGGGGCCGGGGAGCAGCAGACGACCTCGGTCACGGAAAACCCTTTCCGCTTCACCGGACGGCGGGCGTTGGGCGTGGGAGAGTTGTACTCCTACCGGGCGCGGGTCTACGATCCGACGGTGGGGCGATTCCTGAGCGAGGACCCGGTAGGCGCGTCGCGTTACCCCAACCGCTATGTGTACGCGCTCAACAATCCGGTTACTTTCACCGATCCGTTTGGCTACGATGTGTGGGTGGGCAT
>WFQZ01000149.1 GCA_015486785.1 Thermoflexales bacterium | reverse complement strand
TTCGCCGCCGACACAGCCGCGCGAGTGCGCTTCTTCAGCGGGCAAACGCCGCTGGAGGAAGGCAGCTTCCTGCGCGGGGAGTCGCTGGTGCTGCGGCGGGACGGTCAAGAGACGGTCGTCTGTCGGCGGGACGACATCCGCTTGCGCGGATTCCACAATGTGCGCAATGTGCTGGCCGCCATCGCGCTGGCCGACGCCGCCGGGGCGGAGATCGCCCCGCTGCGGGACGCGATCCGCCAGTTCACCGGCGTGGAGCACCGGCTGGAGGAAGTCCGCCGCTGGCGTGACGCCCTGTGGATCAACGACTCCATCGCCACCGCGCCGGAGCGCGTCTTGGCCGCGCTGGCCTCCTTTGACGAGCCGCTGATCCTGCTGGCCGGCGGGCGGGACAAGGATTTGCCGTGGGAAACGTTCGCGCGGCGCGTGGTACGGCGGGTGCGTGTGCTGATCACCTTCGGGGAGGCCGGCCCGCTCATTCGGGAGCACGTCGCCCGCGCATGGGAGGGGCAGGACGGTGCATTGGAGGCCATCGTCCCGGTGACGACGCTGGAAGAGGCGGTGGCTGCCGCCGCACAGCGCGTCCGTTCCGGCGACGTGGTGCTGCTCTCACCCGGCGGCACCAGCTTCGACGCCTTCCGCGACTTCGCCGCCAGAGGGGTGAAATTTCGTGAATTGGTTTTGGGATTGGGGGAAGCGTGACCGGCAAACGGAAATTACGCCGCCGCACCGTCGGCGGGCACTATGACTATCTGCTCCTGGCCGTCGTGGCGGCGCTGGTGCTCTACGGCCTGCTGATGCTCTACAGCGCGACGTTTTACGTGGGCGTGGATTTCTGGCGGCGGCAGTTGCTGTGGGTGGGATTCGGCTCTCTGTTGGCCTGGGGCGCGGCTTATGTCCCCTATCCCGTTTGGAAGAAGTTGGCCACGCCGCTGATGCTGCTCACCTTAATCTCCCTGCTGTTTGTCCTGATCGTAGGTGAGCACATCCTGGGCGCACAGCGGGCCTTGCTGGGGGCATCGGCGCAGCCGGGGATTCTGGCCCGCTTGATCGCCGTGCTCTACGTTGCCACGTGGCTCACTTCCAAAGGAGAGCTGCTCGGCCAGGTGAAGTACGGCCTGGTGCCCTTCGCCGTCATCGTGGGCACGGTGGCCGGATTGGTGGCCTTTCAGCCGGATTTGAGCACCGCTATCCTGCTCATCTTGACGGGGCTGGCGATGTTTTTCTTCGCCGGAGGCGACCCGCTCCAGATTTTCACGCTCATCGTGGTGGGCGGATTGCCGTTCGGCTTGCTGGCGTGGCAGTTCACCCACGCCCGCGAGCGGATGATCGCCTACATTGCCTCGCTGCACGATCCGGCGCAAGCTCCTTACCACGTTCATCGCGCCATCACGGCCATCGGCTCCGGCGGAATCTTTGGCGTGGGCATCGGCAACGGGCAGCTCAAATCCGGCTATCTGCCCTTCCCACACACGGATAGCATCTTCGCCGTGGTGGGCGAGGAAGTGGGCTTGGTGGGGGCGTTGCTCGTGCTGGGGTTGTTCGCCCTGCTGGCCTATCGCGGCTATCGCATCACGCTGAACACGGTGGACCCGTTCGGGGCGTTGACGGCTTTTGGGATCACCACGATGATCGTCGGCGAGGCACTGCTCAACGTGATGGTGATGCTGGGCGTGATTCCGTTTACCGGCACGGCCTTGCCCTTCTTCAGCTACGGCGGATCGGAAATGCTGGTCACGATGATCGGCATCGGGATTTTGATGAACATCTCTCGGGGTCGCCCCAAAGGAGATTGGAATGCGCTTTTGGATCGTCGCTGGCGGGACTGGCGGACACGTTTATCCCGCGCTGGCCGTCGCGCAAGCCTTACAGGACGTTGATCCGCACGCCGAGTTGACTTGGATCGGGGTGACGGGCGGCAAGGAGGCCGACTGGGTTTCCCGTGCCGGAATCCGGCTGCGCACCATTCCGGCGGGGGGATTGCACGGCGTCTCGCTGCTCAACTCGGTGCGCAACGCCTGGAAGTTGACCCGTGGCTTGCGCTTGGCGCGTCGCTACCTGGCCCAGGATCGCCCCGACGCCATCTTCACCACCGGCGGATACGTGAGCGGCCCGGTCGCCGTGGCGGCCAAGTGGCGGCACGTGCCGTTGCTGCTCTACCTGCCGGATATTGAACCCGGTCAGGCGGTGCGGGCCGTCGCCCGTCACGCGGCCTTGGTGGGGGTGACGGTGGAGGATTCGCGCCCTTACTTCGCCGGAAAGAAGGTGCTGGTCTCCGGCTACCCGCTGCGCCGCGAATTGACCCGCTGGGAGCGCGCCGCCGCGCGGAGCGCGTTGCAAGTCTCGCCGGAAGGGCGCGTGGTGTTGGTATTCGGCGGCAGTCTGGGCGCACGCTCAATCAACCGGGCTTTGCTGGCTCAATTGACCGCGCTCCTGCCGCTGGCCGAAGTGATCCACATCAGCGGGACGCGCGATTGGCCGTGGGTGGAGGCGGAAAGCGCACGGCTGCCCGCCGAGCTGCGCCGCCGCTATCACGCCGTTCCTTACCTGCACGAAAAGATGGGGGCCGCGCTGGCCGCCGCCGACTTGGTCGTCTGTCGCGCCGGGGCCTCGGTGCTGGGTGAGCTGCCGTACTTCGGCTTACCGGCGGTGCTGGTGCCCTATCCGTATACCTGGCGCTATCAGCGCGTCAATGCGGAGTGGCTGGCCAAACGTCAAGCGGCGGTGGTGCTGGCCGATGCGGATTTGCCGACGGAGCTTTTGCCCACGGTGCAATCGCTGCTGGAAGATGAATCACGCCGCCGACGGATGGCCGAGGCCGCGCGGAAACTGGCTCGTCCCGACGCCGCGCAAAAATTAGCTGCGGCCCTGCGCGAGTTGGGCGTGGAGGCTTCGCCGTGGTCCCGTTAGAGACGGTCTTTTTTGGCCTGATCGTCTTGTTTGGGGTGATCGGCGCGTTGCGCGGCTGGGCCAAAGAGTTGTTGGTCTCGTTCAGCGTGATCCTGGCGCGGTTCATTGAAATGGTGCTGCTGAAGTTCGTGCCCATCGTCAATACTTCGCTCCAGCAGTTGAGCCAGGAGACTCCGCGAACGTGGTTTTTCGTGCGCTTGGTGATCTTCGGGGTGATGGTGGCCTTTGGCTATGCCACCACCACCATTTCGGATAAAATGGGGCGCAAAGCCCGCAAGGAGAAACTGCAAGATACGCTGTTGGGATTCTTCATCGGCGCGATCAACGGATTTTTGATCGTGGGCATCGTCTGGGGCTTTTTGGCCACCCTGAACTACGGCGTCTGGGGCATCACGCCGCCCACCACGCCGCTGGCTTTGGGCATCGTCGAGTATTTGCCCGGCCAATGGTTGCAAGGGGCCGGCCTGTTTATCGCGGTAGCGTTGGCTTTCGCATTTGTGTTAATCGTGTTTGTGTAGAGGTGAGGAGAGCGATGAAAAATTACGACCACATTCACATTGTCGGCATCGGCGGCGCGGGCATGTCGGCCATCGCGCGGGTGCTGCGCGGGCGCGGCGTGACCGTCTCCGGCAGTGATCGCAGCGATTCCCCCTTGCTGGCCGCCCTGCAAGCGGAGGGCATCACCGTGGCCGTGGGCCACGAGGCGGCCAACGTGGGTTCGCCCGACCTGGTGTTGGCTTCGTCCGCCGTGCCGGATGATAACGTGGAGTTGCAGGCCGCCCGTCAACAAGGCGTGCCGGTGCTGCGCCGCCCGCAGTTCCTCGGCGAGCTGACCGAGGGGTACGAAGTCATCGCCGTGGCCGGAGCGCACGGCAAGACGACCGTCACCGGCATGCTCAGCCGCGCTCTGCTGGATGCAGGACGCGATCCCACCTTCATCGTGGGCGGGGTGCTGGCTGATTTGCACACCAACGCCCGCGCGGGCCGAGGGCCGTTCTTCGTCATTGAGGCCGATGAGTACAAAAATACGTTTCTGGCACTCTACCCGCAGATCGCCGTGATCACCAACATTGAGTTTGATCATCCCGATGTGTTCCCCAGCCTGCGCTTTGTGCGGCTGGCGTTCGGCGACTTTGTGGACAACATCCGCCCCGGCGGTATGTTGATCGCTTGCAACGATGATCGCGTGGCGCACGCGGTGGCCGCTTCCTATCACGCCAACGGCGGGCATCTCAAGCTCTACGGGCGGCACGAGGGCAGCGGGCTAGCCTGGCGGGCGGTGGATATTCACCCGAACGAGCTGGGCGGGATCACCTTTACCGCCGTGCCGGGCGACGACGCGCCCCGTGGCGAGATCGCCTTGCGCGTGCCCGGCGAGCACAACGCCGTGAACGCGCTGGCCGTGCTGTGCGCGACCGACGCGCTCGGCATCGCTTGGGAGCAGGTCAAGGCCTCGCTGGAGCAGTTCCATGGGGTGGAGCGGCGGTTTGAGGTGCTGGGCACGGCGCAAGATGTGGTCGTGGTGGACGATTACGCCCATCACCCCACCCAGATTCGCGCCGTGCTGCACACGGCCCGGCAGCGTTACCCGCAACGGCGCGTGATCGCCGCCTGGGAGCCGCACACCTTCAGCCGCATCCGCGCGCTGCACGACGAGTTTATGAGCGCGTTCGCGGAAGCCGATCACGTAGTGGTGCTGCCCATCTACGCCGCCCGCGAGCCGGACGACGGCACGTTGACCGCCGAGGATTTGGCCGCGCACTTGGATCATCCCGCCGCCGAAGGAGCGGCCTCGCTGGATGATGCGATTTCGCGCCTGGTGCGCCTTTCTCGCGGCGGCGACGTGATTTTACTGCTGGGCGCGGGGCGCGAACGATACGTCGCGCAGCAACTCTTGCGCAATTTACAAAGTATCGCCGCCTAATGAGAAAGCGATATAATTTTTATTCCTTGCTATCAGGAGGAGCGTCATGGCACAATTTACGGAGCTGTTCAAAAAGACCCTGAAGATCAAGCGGCGGAAGCGCAGCCGTACTCACGTGTACGAATCGGCGGTGATGCAGGCGAAAATCAAGCAGTTGAAGAAACGCTGCCGGCAGGGCTAGAGAGGGAGGCCTGAAATCAAAACGCGCTATCCACTTTCGCACTATTCACGAGTGGGCATCGGCGGGATGGCCGACCGGGTGCTCATCGCCCGCAGCCGCGAGCAGTTACGCGAGGCGGTGCAGGAAGCCCGCGCCGCCGGCTCGCCCTGGTGGGTCTTCGGCGGGCTGAGCAACGTGCTGCTGCCCGACGATCACTTGCGCGGCACGGTGATCCTCAACCGCACGCGCGGGTTGGACTTCGACGAGGCGGCCCGGCAAGTGCGCGTGGAAAGCGGCGTCCCGATGAGCATGCTGGTCAAAGCGGCGGTGCAGCTCGGCTGGGACGGGCTGACGTGGGCCGCCGGTCTGCCGGGGAGCGTCGGCGGCGCGGTGGTGAACAACGCCGGGGCCTTCGGCGGCGAGGTCGCGGACTCGTTGATTTCTGCCGAAATTTGGGATGTGGCCGAAGACGAAGTCCGCGAGGTGCCGGCCTCGTGGTTTGAGTTCTCGTACCGCCACAGCCGCTTGAAGGGATCGCCCACGCGCTATTTGGTATTGGCGGCCACGTTCCAATTCCAGGCCGTAGACCCGCACGAGCTGAAGCAACGCCGGGAAGCCCGCTTGCGGCAGCGGATGCTCACGCAGCCCGCCGGGCGATCCTTGGGATCGGTCTTCGTCAACCCGCCGGGCGATCACGCCGGACGGCTCATCGAGGCCGCCGGACTCAAAGGAACGCGGCGGGGCGGGATCGTCGTTTCCGAGCAGCACGCCAACTTCTTCATCAACGAACGGCGCGGCACCGCCGAGGACTATTTGGCCCTGATCCAGTTTGTGCAGCAGACAGTCGCCGAAAAATTTGGCATAACGCTGGTGCCAGAAATTGAAGTGATTTCATAGGAAAGGGGGAAACTATGAGCGAACCATTAAAAGTCATGCTACTCTTCGGAGGCCGATCAGGAGAGCACGAGGTCAGCATTATGTCGGCCCGCTCAGTATTCGCAGCCCTGGATAAGACTCGCTACGAGATTTTGCCGGTTGGCATCACCCGCCAGGGAGCGTGGCTCGTCGGAGAAGACATCTTCGCGGCCCTGGAGCGCGAATCATACGCCGACACGCGCCCGGTTGCCCTGCTCGGCGATCCCACCCGCAAGGGGCTGTGGGAGATCGGCGAGGGCACGTTGACGCACCTTTCGCGCGTGGACGTGGTCTTCCCGGTGTTGCACGGCACCTTTGGCGAGGACGGCACGCTCCAGGGGCTGCTGGAGTTGGCCGATGTGCCCTACGTGGGCAACGGCGTGTTGGGATCGTCCCTGGCGATGGACAAGATCGCCTTCAAGGAAGTGGTGCGGGCGCAGAAACTCCCCACGCCGGATTACACGTGGACCACGCGCCGCCGCTGGATGGCCGAGCCGGAAAGAGTGCTCGCTGAGATTGAAGCGCAGTTGCCCGCCTACCCACTCTTCACCAAACCGGCTAATCTCGGCTCCAGCGTGGGCATCTCCAAGTGTCACAATCGGGAGGAACTACGGGCCGGGCTGGACGAGGCCGTCCGTTATGACCGTCGTCTGCTGGTTGAAGTCGCCATCCCGCACGCCCGCGAGATCGAAGTGAGCGTGCTGGGCAACGAAGTGCCCAGTGCCTCGGTGCCCGGCGAGGTCGTCCCCAGCCGCGAATTCTACGACTACGCATCCAAGTACCTGGATACGGGCGAAAATGCTTCCAAGCTGCTGATTCCGGCTCCGCTGGACGAGGAAATGACCCGCCGCATCCGGCAATACGCGCTGCAAATCTATCGCGCCATTGACGGCACCGGCTTGGCGCGGGTGGACTTCCTGCTCAATGACGAAACCGGCGGCCTGTACATCAACGAGATCAACACCTTGCCCGGCTTCACGGGGATCAGCATGTACCCCAAACTGTGGGAATCTTCGGGGATTCCTTATCCCCGCTTGCTGGATTGGCTCATTGACCTGGCCATAGAGCGGCATCTGGAAAAATCGCGCTCTGAGCGCGTCTTCCACGCCCGATAGGAGGAACTATGAAACAACGCTACTACCGCACCGCAGCTTTGCTGCACGCACAACCGCGCCCCGTCAGCCGGCGGAGGCCGCGCCTGCACCTTTCTCGCACCACGGTAGCGTTGTTGGGCATCCTGATCGCGCTCGTCCTGTGGCTGTGGCTGGATAATCGCTGGTATTTGATGGGGGAAAACTTGCAGATCTCAGGCGTCACCACGACCGAAACGACGCAGGAAGTCGCGCTAGCTGCCGACTTGCTGGGCTGGCACGGGTTATGGCTGCATCCACAGCAGGCCCAAGCCAACATCCTGCGGCAAGTGCCGATTGTCAGTACGGCCCAGGTGACTTGCCGCCGCTATCCGGCCTCCTGCGTGGTGCAGATCGTGGAACGCGAACCGGTGTTAGTCTGGAAAACCGGCTCGGCCACTTACGGCGTCTCCGCCGACGGCGATTTCTTCCCCTTGCCCCATCCGGCGGACACGCTGCCCGTCATCCAAGGCGCACTCCCGCAGGGGACCACGACCAAAATTCCCGCCGCCGTGCTGGACGGAGCCAAGGCCCTGTTTGCCCAATCGCCCGACATCACCACGTTGGGCTACCTGCCGCAGCGCGGCCTGGTGTGGGCCGATCCGCAGGGGCGGCGCGTGGCTTTCGGCACCGGCGGGGAGATGGAGACTCGCTGGCGGATCTATCAAGCCCTGATCGCCGCGCTGGATGCGCGGGGCATCTTCCCGCAGACGGTGGACGTACAATTTCCGGCAGCACCAACCTATTCAACGGAACTGGCCTGGTAAGGGGGAACGAGTGGAACGAGCAATCATTGGCATTGACATTGGCAGTCATCACATCACCACACTGGTGGCCGAGCAGGACGAAAGCGCGACCCGCATCGTGGGGATAGGCAGCGTGCGCTCCAAAGGGATCAAGCGTGGCGTGGTGGTCAACGTCACCGAAGCCACGGAATCCATCGCTAAGTCGGTGGAGCAGGCCGAGCAAAGCTCCGGCTACCAGATTGAGCGGGCCTACGTCGGCGTCAGCGGAGCGCACATCTCATCGCGCAACAGCCAAGGCGTGGTCGGCGTCAGCCGCCGCGACCGAGGCATCACGCCGGATGACGTGGATCGCGTCTTGGAAGCTGCCGGGGCCATCGTGCTGCCGGAAAACCAGGAACTTTTGCACATCATCCCCCGCACTTACACCGTCGACGGGCAAGAGGGCGTGCGCGACCCTCTGGGGATGCATGGCTTCCGGCTGGAAGTCGAGGCGCACGTGGTGATGGGCGCGAGCACCGCCATCCAGAACTTGACCAAGTGCGTGCGCGGGGCCGGCGTCGAAGTCAGCGAGTTGGTGTTGACCAGCTTGGCCGCCGGGCAAGCCGTCCTCTCGGAGACAGAGAAGGAGATGGGCGTGGTGCTGGTGGACATCGGGGCCGGGACCACCGACATCGCCATCTTCATTGAGGGAACTGTGTGGCACACGCACACCCTGCCGATGGGCGGCGAGTACATCACCAACGACATCGCCATCGGGCTGCGGCTGCCGCCGGAAGTAGCCGAACGGGTCAAACTGCGCCATGGGCACGCCCAGGCGGCCAACGTCGCCGAGGACGAACGATTCACCATCTCGCCCTACGGCGAAAACACGCCCACCGTCGTGCCCCGCTGGAAACTGGCGGAAATCATCCAGGCCCGCAGCGAGGAAATCCTGGAAAAAGTGCAGCAAGAGATCAAACGCTCCGGCTACGATGGCTTGCTGCCCGCCGGACTGGTGCTCTGCGGCGGCACGGCGCAACTGCCGGGCCTGCGAGAACTGGCCCGCGATATGTTTGAACTGCCGGTACAAGTTGGCGTGCCGCACAACCTTTCCGGCCTCACCGATCAGCTAGAAAGTCCTACGGCAGCCGTCGCCGTGGGATTAGTGGAATGGACTCCGATGTGGGAAGACGTGGGCTGGCGGTCTCTGCACGCCCCGTGGTGGCAGCGGCTAATGCAATGGCTCCGCCCACTCCTGCCGGGGTAAACAATACGAGCGTACTTTTAAGGAGGTTAATCATGGCACCTGTAGGTGAAAACTTTGCTCAAATTCGAGTGATTGGCGTTGGCGGAGGGGGCAGCAATGCCGTCAACCGCATGATTGATGAAGGCATGCAGGGCGTGGACTTCATCGCCGTGAACACGGACGCCCAGGCGTTGATGCTGTGCCAAGCACCCAAGCGATTGCGCATCGGCGATAACGTCACGCGCGGGCTGGGCGCGGGCGGCAACCCCGAAGAGGGTCGCAAAGCCGCCGAAGAATCGGAAGACGAGATCCGCGAAGTGCTGCAAGGCTCGGACATGGTCTTCGTGACCGCCGGGATGGGCGGCGGCACCGGCACCGGCGCGTCGCCGGTCATCGCCCGCATTGCCAAGGAGGAGTTGAAGGCTCTGACCATCGGCGTAGTGACCCGCCCCTTCACCTTTGAGGGTTCAAAACGCTCCCGCGCCGCGCTGGAAGGCATCGAAGCCCTCAAGCAGGTGGTGGATACGCTGATCGTCATCCCCAACGACCGCTTGTTGGAGATCACCGAAAAGCGCGTCAGCCTCACCGAGGCCTTCGGCGTGGCCGATGACGTGTTGCGCCAGGGCATCCAAGGGATCACCGAAGTGATCACCGTGCCCGGCCTGATCAACCTGGACTTCGCCGACGTGAAAGCGATTATGCAGGAAGGCGGCGCAGCCCTTATGGCCGTGGGACGAGCCAGCGGCGATAATCGCGCCATTGAAGCGGCCCAGCAAGCCATCTCCAGCCGTCTGCTGGACATCACCATTGACGGCGCACGGGGCATTCTCTTCAACATCACCGGCGGCGATAACATGACCCTCTTTGAGGTCAACGAAGCGGCTTCCATCATCCGCGAGACCGCGCACCCGGACGTGAACTTGATCTTCGGGGCGGTCATTGATCCGGCGATGGGCGACGAAGTGCGCATCACCGTCATTGCCACCGGCTTCGATAGCGAGGAGAACCGCAGCGCACACGTGCAGAGTCCGCGCCGCGAGGCGCAAGACATATTCACGCCGGCGGGCACGGTCAACCAGGACGACATCACCGTGCCGGCCTTCTTGCGACGACGGCGGTAGCTCGACGGTGCCGTGGTTCCAAAACGTGGAGGCCTCCTGTGGCTCGGCATAATTTTACTGGCTACGGCGGCGGGGTTGGGATACGTGACGTTGCGCCCTTACGTGGGGTCGCAGGCGGCAGTCATTCCCACCGCGCCCGCCGTAGTGCCGACGCTCGCGCCACAGTCGCTCCCCGCCGCGACGGCCACGCCCTCGGACGACCGCTTGCTGGCCGCCAGCATCGCCGCGTACCACGAACAGGCCCGCCCCACAGCAACCCCGCTTCCCACCGCAACGCCGGTGTGGACGGGAACCGTGCCGGTTCACCTGCGCATCCCGGCGATCCACGTGGACGCGCCGGTAGAGCCGATCAGCTTGACCGTGACGTGGGTGGACGGGCAGGCTCAGCGAATGTGGGTCGTGCCCGATCACGCCGCCGCCGGATGGCACGAAACATCAGCCCGGCTGGGCGTGGCGGGGAATACGGTGCTGAACGGCCACAACACCACCCACGGGGAAATCTTCCGGGACTTGTACAAGCTCCAGGAAGGCGATGAAGTCTTCGTGCGCGGGCGCGATGGCCAGACCTACGCCTACCGCGTCGTGGAGAAGTACATCCTGCCCGAAGCAGGACAACCGTTAGCGGTGCGCCTTAAAAACGCCCAATACATTCAGCCGACCGCAGATGAGCGGCTTACCTTGGTCACGTGTCATCCGTATGCCAGCTTGGCAAACCGGTTGATCGTGATTGCCCGCCCGGTACCGCTTCCGGTCGCACCTACAGGAGAGCAATGATGCTGTTGACATTGGTACGCCATACCCGCCGCAGTCACGCTGTGGAACATGCCACCATTCACGTGTTGAGCCGACGCCACCCCGAAGCGGCTGCCGGAGGAGTCTCCGGGCCGCGCGGATTTTGGCTCTACACGCCCTTGCCGCTGGAAGAAATCGCGCCGGCGGTGTTGGAAGCCTTACAGCGGATGCAGGCCGGAGAGACTAACTTGCGTTTGCATCCCAATTGCGGGACTAATCTGCTGGTCACCGCAACGCTCACCGCCACGGCCACCCTGTTGGGCAGTGGCGGAAAAGACCGTCCGCGCTCCTGGTCGGATAAGCTGGATTTCTTCTCCGGCCTGGTGATGTTTAACATGCTGGCGTTGATTGCCGCCCGCCCGCTGGGCACTTGGACGCAAGCGCATCTCACTACCTCGCCCCACGTGCAAGGGACAAAGCTGGTGAGCGTCGCCCGCACCGACAGACCCAACGTGTACGCCGTCCGTCTGCAACACGCCTGATGCCGCTGTATCTTTTCCACGGAGAAAACGAGTTGCAGCGAGCCGAGGCGCGTGCCTCGGTGATCGCCAAAAGCGGCTTGACGGAAGACTTGCAAGACGTGAACACCGTCACGCTGGCTGCGCCGCTCACAGCGGCGCGGGTGCGTCAAGCCGCCAGCACGATGCCCTTCCTGGGGGAGGTGCGCGTGGTGCTCGTCCACGGCGCATTGAGCCAGAAAGATCGCGCCGTGGTCAAAGAAATCGCCGCTTATCTACCTCAGGTGCCGCCCACCACCTGGCTGATCTTTGAGGAACAAAAAAACATCCCCGCTTCCAATCCCGCGCTCAAGGCCATCAAGGCTCAGGGCGGATCGGTGCGCCATTTCGCGTTGCCCAAGCCCAAATCGCTGGCCGGTTGGATACGGGATCGGGCCGAGCTGCTCGGCAGCGAGATCGAACCGGCGGCGGCATCCTTGCTGGCGCAACACATCGGCGTCCAACTGCGGATCTTGGATCAAGAACTGCGCAAGCTGCAACTGTACTGCGGCGAGCGGCCCATCACGCGGCAAGATGTCCAAGTGATGGTGCCGTATGTGCAGAGCGCGGATGTGATCTTCCAACTGGTGGACGCGCTGGGGCAGCGTGAGCCGCGTCGCGCCGCGAACTACCTGCATCAACTGCTGGAAACCGGCAAGCCTCCGTTGATGATCCTGGGGATGATTGTGCGGCAGTTCCGCTTGCTGGTACAGACCCGCTGGCTGCTGGACGAAGGGTTCGCCAGCTCGGAATTAGCCGCGCGGCTTAAAATTCACCCCTACGTGGCCGGGAAACTCCGCTCCCAGGCCGTGTACTTCACCTCGGCGCAACTGCGCCGCGCTTACGACCTGCTCCTGCAAAGCGACGTGGCGATCAAACAAGGGCAACTTTCGCCAGAAGCCGCGCTTGATCTGCTGGTGGTGCAGCTAACCTCGCTGTAGTCCGCGCGGCGAGTCCCCCTTACAGCCCGTCCAACACGGCGGCGAAATCATCCACCGACCATTTGCCCCGCACGCGGATGCGCGGCCAGGTGTAACGGTTGTCCAACCGCTCCTCGGTGCCCCACGCGGTGGTGACCGCGCCCCAGTAATTGGCGGACTTGACCACGGCCACGGTGTCGTCGTCGTAGCGGCCCGACGGGTAGCAGAAGAAATGCACCGGCTCGCCGGTGTGTGCTTCCACGGCCTGTTTCGCGCCCAAAATTTGGTAGACAAGGAAGTCATACGACCGCCCGCGCAAGTCGTAATGGTCTCGTCCGTGCGCTTGCATTGACATCCCCGCCTTGGCCATCTCGGCGATCTGATTCCAGGTCATGTAGCCGGGGGCTTCGTAGTGCGGCGGGGTCGCCAGCAGGAAGAACGTGCCCACGTCTCCGTATTTTTTGAGCAGCGGCATCGCTTCGGTGTAAGCGTCCTCGTAGCCGTCATCGAAGGTCAGCGCGATGGGACGCTCCGGCAGGGGACGGCCTTCGCTCAACGCCAAGTAGATGTCGTCCAGCGTGACCGTGTGATACCCCTGATCGTGCAGGTAGGCCAACTGGGCCTCGAACTTCTCCGGCACCACGGTCAAGTCGTGGCGGTAGATGTCGGCGTCGGCGGGCATCTCGGAGATGTAGTGATACATCAAGATCGGCACGTGGACTGCTTCCGGCGGTGGAGGCGGCGGCGTCTGCAACGGCGAGTTGAGGATCAGCGGGACG
>WFQZ01000148.1 GCA_015486785.1 Thermoflexales bacterium | reverse complement strand
GTCCCCCGGAGCTTGAACAGCTTGATTATAGCCTCATTCCGTAAATGGGGTAGTATGTGCTGGTCAGCCATCTTGGGGAGGGTTTATGGATACGCAACGTGTGATCATCGGCAATGTTTTACGCTCGGATATTCGCGGCTTTGTGGTGGCCTCGCGGCTCAGAGAGCCGGAAGTGCCCACGTTCGGCTCTTTCGTGCGAGCCGAAATCCAACAGGGGCAGGCGGAGTTGATCGGGCTGATCTACGACATCCGCTTGCAGGATGATCCGTTCCTGCGCAACCTGGCGGCGACGCTCACGCCGGACACGCCCCGTTATCAAGAGATCATCCGCGACCAGCAGGAAAACCGCGCCATTCCGGTGGAAATCGCCGTGGCGGCTGTGGGGTATCGGGATGCGCGGGGCTATCACTACAGCTTGCCGCCGCAACCGCCGATGGTGCTGTTCCGCATCGTGGCCTGCACGGCGGATGAGGTGCGGCAGATCACCGCCCGCCCGGATTTTATGCGGACGCTGCTGGAAAATCGGGATGTTCCGGCGGATGAGTTGATTCCGGCGGCCTTGCGCACGGCGGCCCTGCTGCGCTCTGAGTCGGAGCGTGACGGCTATCTCGTCTCCGCCGGCCGCTACCTGGCCCGCTTGATGGGCCGTGATCCGATCCGCCTGGAGTCGCTCTTGCGGAGATTGTGAGATGATGCCCAAGGCTCAATGGCTGGTGTTTTTGGTGCTCCTGTTCGTGAACGGCGGCGCGGTGCAAGCTGATTTGCCCTTTGATTTCTACGTGGCCGCCGATACGCGCCAATACGCCGGCCCAGGGACGTATGATTCGTGTGCTTACTTCCGTGGCGTGACCGAGGCGATGCAATCGCTCGGCCCGGCGGCCTTCGTGATCAGCCCCGGCGACATTGATCCGCCCTCCGGCGTGCAATGGACGTTGACCGACACGCTGGGCGCGGATGTGATGTGGTATCCCACGGTGGGGAATCACGAACTGCCCGGCGGCGGATCTGAGTCCAGCTACGGCGCGAATCTCGCCTGGCTCGCCGCGTACAATTACGACGCCAACGGGCCGCTTGTCCCGCCCAACATCGTGCGGCTTGGCCCCAGCACTTGCCCCACCACCACTTACGCCTTTGATTACGCCAATGCCCACTTTGTGATCCTCAATGAGTACTGCGATCAGGACGGCAATCACGCCACCGATGGGGACATCTCCGATACGCTGTACACCTGGCTGCGCGACGATCTGCAAGCGAACACGCTGCCGTTTGTGTTCGTCGTGGGGCACGAACCGGCGTACCCGCAGCCGGACGAAGAAAGTGGCCGCGTGCGTCACCTCGGCGATAGTTTGGATCGCCATCCGGCGCACCGAGATCGCTTTTGGGACCTGCTGTGGCAAGAAGGCGTGACGGCTTACTTTTGTGGGCACACGCACAACTACAGTGCGACCCGCATTGACGGCGTGTTGCAGATTGATGCCGGGCACGCTCGCGGCCAAGGCGATGTGGGAGCACGAAGCACGTTCTTGAAGGTCTCCGTTGATGCCGGGCAGGTGACGTTCACGACCTACCGCGTTTCCCCGACTGATCCCTGTGCTTATCAGATGACCGATCAATGGAGCGTGGAGCCGCTGGCGGTGAAAGTGCGTTGGGCGCAGCCTTGGTACGATGAATCTTGGGCCGCGCCGCTGTTGATTTTATCGCTCGCCGTAGTGGCTTTCCGAGCCTGGAGGTGGCAGAGATGAAAACCGCACCTTGGCGGTATTGGCCGTTGGTCTGTGGCGGGGCGACTTGTTTCCTGTTGTGCGCCGTGGGATTGGTGCTGTGGCAATCCCGCCGGGGGATACAAAAGTACGTTCATCCGACGCGGGTCGCCCGCGCGGCGGACGATACACCGGCGCGCTACGGCGCAGCTTACCGGGATGTGACGCTGGTGACGACGGACGGACTGCACTTGCAGGCCTGGTACACGCCGCCTCAAAATGGCGCGTTGATTTTGGTGGCGCATGGCATCCACTCCCACCGTTTGAGCGATATGCATGCCTTGTTCGCGCGGCACGGCTACGGCGTCCTTTCGTGGGACTTCCGGGCGCACGGCGAGAGTGAGGGCGATACGTGCTCGCTGGGCTACTACGAGACGCGCGACGTGGACGCGGCGTTGGCGTTCGCCCTGGCGCAACCGGACGTGACGCACATCGGCGCGTGGGGCGGCTCAATGGGCGGCACGACGATCCTGCTGGCGGCAGCCAGCCGCCCGGAGATCGCAGCCGTGGTGGCCGATAGCGCGTTCTACTCCCTGGAGGCGCAATTGCGGATGCGTGCTCCCGCTCCGCTGTTTATCCCGCCGATGCGCTTCTTCGCCGAGCGCGAGACGGGGGCCAAAATCGCCTCGGTGGACGCCGAAGCAGCCATCGCGCACCTCAGCCCGCGCCCGGTGCTTCTGATCCAAGCGCAGGACGATCCGGTCATCGCCTCCGACTCGGCGGAACGGCTGTATCAGGCGGCGGGCGAGCCGCGCGAAAAGTGGATCGTGCCGGAGCGAGGGCATCTCTCGCTCTACGCCCACCATCCGGCGGAGTATGAGCGGCGGGTGATGGATTTCTTTGATCGCGTGTTGTTGGGCCAGCCGACGGCGACGAGCACCACCACCGCCGGAATCGCCGGTAAGTAGAAACGGTCGTAGGCGATGGGGCCGGGCAGGAACAGCACGTAGCCCACGGTGAACGCCAGCACCCAGCGCGACGCGCCGCGCAGCCGCCGGAGGCCACGTCCGCCCCACCCCCACACGGCGAGCCGTGCCAGCAGCAATCCCCACCACAGGCAAGCCGCTCGCCAGGGCAGACGGAGCACGCGCTCTTGCCACAAGGCTTGCAGGGCATCGCCCACGGCCCCGCGCCGCAACGACCACGCCATCCGTGCCCAAATGTCGGGCGCCACGGGCAGCGTGCTCCACGCTTGGCCGGTGAGCCGAGGATACCAGAGCCACGGCTCCACGTCGAGCAGGCTGTGCAACACGCCGTTGAAGTGCGCCGTCAGCCACGCGGCGGGATGGCGACGCAGGATTTCGCGGGCGACGAGCGCGATTTGGTGATGGCGGAGGGCTTGTTCCGCGCAGCTTCCGCCCGCCTCCGAGTCCGTGTCCCAGGCGTAGCGGCGGGCCGTCTGCGCGACGATCTGCCGGTAGTACGATTCCCACGTCTCGGTCCAGGGGAGCGCGGCGACGCCTTGCGCCCTCGCCAGCGTGGCCACGGCACTGACCCGCGCGGTGTTTTCCTCAAAGGCGGTCGAGATCAGCCACCGCCCCAGCACGAGCCGATTGCGCACCAGCCACGGCGTGAGCACCAGCAGCAAAGTCAGCCCCAACGCGAGTGCTTGCTTCCTGTGGCGGCGCGACGCCAGCAGCCCCAGCGTCAGCCCGGCGGCCAGGTACTGCACGTTGGGCTTGGTGAGGATCGCCAGCCCCCACAATCCCCCGGCGAGGGCCGCCCGCCGGCTCCGAGCGCGGCGCAGCCCGGCGACCGTGGCCCAGAGTGCGATAGCGATCAGCGGCAGGAGCAGCGATTCGGCCAGCAGGTAGCCGGTGTACCGTTGCGTGCTCCCGTTGAGCGCGTAGAGGAATCCGGCCAACGTCCCGACCCGCCGCCCGCCGAGTTCGCGCCCCAGGCGGATGACCCAAGCGGTGGTGAGCGTTTCCAACAGCACGTGCAGCGG
>WFQZ01000147.1 GCA_015486785.1 Thermoflexales bacterium | reverse complement strand
GGGGAGTTGCGTCGTATCCCAGGTGGCCAGCGTGCCGTTGACCACCATCGCGTTGACGCCGAAGACGATGGGGACCCACTGCGAGTTGGCCGTCACCTGCGTGCCGGCAGCGTACAGCACGCCGTAAGATTCAAAATTGGGGAGCGTCGCCGTGCCCACGATGGGCACCGACCCGCTCACGGTACTGCCCTCGGTGGGCGAGGAGATGTCCCACACGGCATCTTGCCTCGGCGGAACGGCCATAGCCGTCCTGCTCCCCCACAAGTTTAGCAAGAGCGCAAGTAATAACCCATAACGCAGCGATTTGAAGATTCGCATAGTCGACCCCTGATCAAAAACGTGATAGCGCGGCGGAGTCTAACACGAACGGGGCGAGAAGCAACTTTAACGTCACCCAAGCGCGGTGCGTCTTTGCACCGCACACGGGGGGCGTTACGCCTTGACTACGCAACGATGGCACTTGGTGGTATACTTTTAACGATTCTTTGTAACTGTTCAGCTTGAGGTCAGACATAAAGTAAGGAAGTGGCTTCGTGCGCCGGAGACTTAATCCAATTCCGGGTAGTTTCCCACCGCCGAGGCACAGAGCACACAGAGAACTTTGGTTCTTCCTCAGCGACCTCCGCGTCTCTTGCGGTGAGCAGTTACGATCCTTTTATACCCATTCACTTAAGGAGGTGTATCAATGGACATTGGGATTCCCAAGGAACGATTGTCTGGTGAGGCTCGCGTCGGATTGACGCCGGCGGGCGTGGGGTTGTTGACCAAGGCCGGGCATCATTGTTACCTGGAGGCCGGTGCGGGGGAAGGGGCCGGGTTCGCCGATTACGATTACGAGCGTATGGGGGCGACGATCCTTGAGGGAAGTGCGGATGTGTACGCCCGCAGCTCGCTGATCCTCAAGGTGCTGCATCCCACGATGGAGGAAATTTCGTGGATGTCCAGCGGGCAGACCTTGATGTGCTTCCTGGGGTTGATGGCGATGAAAAAGGAAGAGATCGCCGCCCTGCAAGCGCACAAAATCACCGCCATCGCTTACGAGATGATCTCCGCCGACGGGCGGGATTTCCCGATCCTCAAGACGATGAGCGAGGTGGCCGGGCGGATGTCGCCTTTCATCGCCGGGACGCTGCTGCAACGGCATCGCGGCGGACGCGGGGTGCTGCTCAGCGGGGTGCCGGGGGTTTCCGCCGGTGAGGTGGTGATCCTGGGCGCGGGCACGGTGGGCACGAACGCAGCGCGGGCTTTTGCCAACTTGGGCGCGAAGGTCTTTGTGCTGAGCCGCTCGCTGGAACGGCTGCGCTACATTGACAATCACTTCCGGGGCGAGGTGACGACGATGATCTCCCACGACTTCAACATCGCTTACACCACACGCTTCGCCGATGTGGTGGTCTGTGCAGTACGCAACCCCGGTCAGCCGGCCCCCAAGCTCATCACCCGCGATATGCTGCGCACGATGCGCCGGGGTGCGGCCCTGATTGACTTTTCCATTGATCACGGAGGATGCGCCGAGACCAGCCGCCCCACCACGCTGGAAGAGCCGACCTACATTGAGGAAGAAATCGTCCACTACTGCGTGCCCAACGTCCCCGGCGCCGTGCCGCGCACCTCAACGCACGCCTTCAACAATGCCGCGTGGAGTTACATCTTCCAGGTGGCCGAGATGGGGACTGCTTCGGCCATCGCTCAAGATGACGCTTTGCGCCGAGGCGTGGTCATCCGCAGCGGGAAATTGCGCGACGACGTAAGTTCCGCGCTGTCTTACTAGGAGCGCGGCATGGACTGGCGAGATAAGGTTATGTCCGCCGCCGACGCCATCGCCGCGACGGTACATTCCGGCGAACGGGTCTTTTTGACCGGCAATTGCAGTGTCCCCTGGCAGTTGGTCAACGCGCTGATAGATTACGCGCCGCACCTGGAGGACGTGGAATTGGCGCAGGTGCTCACGGTGGGGCCTGCGCCCTGGCTCGCCCCTGAGTTGGAGGGGCACTTGCGCTCCAACACGATGTTCATCGGCAACAACATCCGCCGGGCGGTGTGGGAAAAGCGCGTGGATTACACGCCGGTGCTGCTTTCGGAATTCCCCACCATCTTCCGCGAGACTTTGCCCGTGGACGTGGCTTTGGTGCATCTTTCTCCGCCGGACGAGGAAGGGTACTGTTCCTTCGGAATCGAAACCGGGTTGACCAAGACTCCGGCGGAAGCCGCCAAACGCATCGTGGCGCAGATCAATCCGCACATGCCCCGCATAGCCGGGGATACGCTGATCCACGTGAGCCGTTTGAGTGCCATCGTGGAAACGGACGATCCGCTCTACGAGTTCCAGATGGCCGACAATCCCGCCGATCCCGTCGTTGAGGCCATCGCCGGGCACATCGCCGAGTTGATCCCCGACGGCGCAACGCTCCAGATGGGCATCGGCGCGGTGCCCGATTCGGTGTTGCACTACCTGGAGCACAAACGAGACTTGGGCATCCACACAGAGTTGTTTTCCGATGGCGTGATGCGGCTGGTCGAAAAGGGCGTCATCACCAATGCCCGCAAGACGCTGCACCCGGGGAAGATCACCGCCGGATTCGTGCTCGGCTCGCACGAGCTGTACCGCTGGCTGGATCGCAATCCGCTGGTGGAACTGCACCGCACCGAGTACATCAACGATCCGTGCATCATCGGGAAGAACTACCGCCAGGTGGCCATCAACGG
>WFQZ01000146.1 GCA_015486785.1 Thermoflexales bacterium | reverse complement strand
CTTCTACTCGGTGCTGCCCACGCCCACGCCGGTTCTGGAGATCTACGTCCTTTCGCACACCATCACTTGCACCACGCGAGCCGCACTCTCCGTCACCCTGACCCTTTCGCACACCGAGGAAAAATACGGGCGCGTGCAGCACACCCTGGAGCCGTTCCCCGGCCAAGCCGTGTGGCTCACCTGGGATGGCGGCGCGGATCACGCCGTGACCGGCTTGCGCCCCTGGCGCGGCGCGGGATACGTGGATTTCGCGCTCCCGCCCGTGGCCCAGGATTACAATCTCTACGTCAACATGCCCACCGGCGCACCGGTCGCCACCCTGCACATCGCCAAGTGCCTTCGCGCGTCCTCCTGGGGCTGGACCTCGCATGCTTTGACCCTGACCAAAGTCATCTCGCCGTAGGGATGACTAGCGGCGCAGGTGCAGCCCGGTCACGCTCCATCTTCCGGTGACGAACTGCGGGTCTGGTTGCGGCTCATCGCTGATCGTGACGATCTCGCAGTTGGCCGGGTTCTTGATCGTCTCGAACTCTTCGACGCGCAAGTGCAGATAGCGCATCACGAAACAGCGGAGCGTCAGCCCGTGGGTGACGATGAGGATATTTTGCGCCTTGCTCCGCTGTGCCTGCCGCATCATACTTTCCAGGAATGACGAAGTGCGGTCGTAACAATCCGCCGGACTTTCCCCGCCCTTGTAGCGGTAGTAAAACCAACCGTGGATGCGCCGCAATTCCTGTTGGGCATCAATGTTGGCGTAGCCGTGCTCCACTTCGCGCAGCCGAGGGTCCTCGTACACCTTGACCTCCTGCGGGTCTAACCCGGCTCCGATCAGCAGATGCCGGAGCGTTTCGCGGGTGCGTTGGTAGGGCGAACAATAGATCAGCGAGTGCGTGAGAAAGTCCGCGCCGAGGGCGTCTCCGGCCTGTTCCGCCTGCCGCCGTCCTCGCTCCGTCAACCCGATGGTGTGATCCCCCACCTGCTGCGCGTCCAGCTCGCCGGTGTTGGCTTTGGATTCACCGTGTCGTATGAGTTTGATGATCATTGCTCCCTCCGAGGAATAAAAAAAGGCACTCATTGAGTGCCTTTGGAAGTCGGGGCATGCGGATTTGAACCGCAGACCTCACGGACCCGAACCGTGCGCGCTACCAAACTGCGCTATGCCCCGAACGGGCAGCATCATACCACAGAAGTCATTTCAGGCAAGGCTGATCCGTGCTTCTCCAGGCGGGGATGGTAGAATTATCGCTCGGCGAAGCTGCCCGCTGCCGGCGGCGGACGCAAATCTTTTTGGGGGGCGGAACATGAAATCTCAAGGACGGGCTTTTTGGTCGGCGTGGGGCTGGTTGGTGGTGAGCGGACTGCTGGGCTTGAGCGCGGCGGTGCCGTTGTGGGGCGCGGGGCTGATCAACACCCGTGGCGGGGGCGATAGCCCCTTCCTGCTCCAGCGGACGCTGGACATGGCCTTCAGCCTGCGCGACGGCGTCTTCCCGGTGCGCTGGATGGCGCACGCGGCGTATGATCTGGGCTATCCGTTCTTCAACTACTACGCGGCCTTGCCCTACTACCTCAGCGGCGGGCTGACCGCGCTGGGACTTTCGCCGATCTGGGCGATTCAGGCGACGCAGACGCTGGGCTTCATCCTCGCCGCGCTGACGATGGCTTTGTGGGCGCGGCGGCTCTTCCAGAGTCAAGCGGCTGTGTGGCTGGCCGTCGCCGCTTACACCTTCGCGCCGTTTCACATGGTCAACGTCTACGTGCGCGGCGATTCGCTTTCCGAATTCTGGGCCTTCGTCTGGTATCCGCTGATCCTGTGGGCCTTGGATTGGGCGGCGGATCGCCCCACGATGCGCCGTTGGTGGCCGGCCGCGCTGCCCTACGCGGCCTTGATCCTGACGCATAACATCTCCGCGCTCATCTTTTCGCCCTTCGCGCTGCTCTATTCGCTCGCCGTGAACGTGCTCCCTTCGTGGCGCACCTGGCGGAACTGGGGCGCGGCTCTTGTCCCGTTCGTGTTGGGCTTCGCGCTGACGGCCTG
The DNA here is from genome assembly GCA_015486785.1 of Thermoflexales bacterium. Taxonomy (GTDB): domain Bacteria; phylum Chloroflexota; class Anaerolineae; order B4-G1; family SLSP01; genus S014-19. The sequence goes on along the minus strand of WFQZ01000146.1, from coordinate 4,616 downwards.
GTTTTGGTATCCCGCGCTCACTCAGACCGATTGGGGGCAGATGGGCACGGACTTCACCGCCGGGTACTTCCACTACAGCCATCACTTCCGCCAATTGAACCTGGTGCAGCGTGCGCCGGACTTTGACTATCGCGTGGCGGCCACGGCGCAGGAGGCCGGGCCGTTTGCGATGGGCGCGGTGCAGGCTGCTTTGGCGATCCTGGGGCTGGGCGTGCTGCTCCGTTTCCCGGCGCGACGGCGCGGCGTGGTGGCCGTATCGCTGTTGCTGGCGACGGTGATGATCACGCCGCTTTCCCGCCCGCTGTGGGATCATCTGCCCTTGCTGCCGTTGACGCAGTTCCCCTGGCGGTTTCTTTCGCTGCAATCGCTCTTCGTCGCTGCGGCCATCGGCTCGCTCGCCGAGCGGGGCGCGTGGCGGGCGATGGTGGGCGGCACGTTGATCGCCTTGCTGGCCTGGGCCGCTCTGGCGGATTTGCACCCGGACCGTCTGGCGATCTGCGAGGCGGACGTGACTTGGGACCGGCTGCGTTTCTACGAAAGTTTCACCGGCAACATCGGCACGACCATCCGCTATGAGTATCTGCCCCGTGATGTGGTGCCGCGCCTCTACATCTCCGAGGCGGTGTTGGATGGGGGCGGGCGGCCCATCGCCGACGGCGTCTCGGTGCGCGGCACGCTGCTGCGCCGCACTGCGACCCGCCAAGTGTGGCGCGTATCGCTGCCGCAGGCGGCGGACGTGACCTTCCCCCTGAACTGGTGGCCCGGCTGGCGGGCGCGGGTGGACGGTCAGCCGACCCCGGCCACGCCTCAAGTCGGCTCCGGGCGATTGGCGGTGCCTTTGTCGGCGGGGACGCACGAGGTGCGTTTGGCGTTGTCCCTGGGGACGGCGCAACGTCTGCTTCTCTACCTCGCGCTGCTGCTGCTCGCCTGGGGCGGACGTTCGCTCTGGCCGCGCCGCCGTCGGCTGGCGGCGTGGGGCGGGATCGGGGGCGCGGTTGCGCTGCTCGCGCTGCTGGTCACGGCCTCCGGCGGAGCTTGTCCGTCGGGCGCGATGCGCACCTTTGATTTTGACCAGATGCCGTATCCGCACGGCGGCCCGGTGGCCTTTGACGGCGCGGAGCTGCGCGACGCTTCTCCGCCGACCTTGACCGTCTCGCCGGCGGAGACGGTGGCGATCACCACCACGTGGCACGTGTTGACCGCCACGCCGCTGCATTTCACGCTGCAACTGGTCTCGCCCGCCCTGCCGCGCCACGGCATCCCGCTGGCGTTCGCGGCGACGACTGCCGGCGTGCCCTGCACGGCGGATCAGACCTGCGCGGTGGTGAGTCAGCTCGCGCTGCCGCCGGACCTTGCGCGGGGGCTGTACCTGCTCCAACTGCGGCTCTACGCGGCGCAAGACGAGCTGCGGGCACACACGCCGCAGGGCCGAGGGCTGGGCACTGTGTACATCGGCGTGGTGCGCGTGCCGCACGGCCCGACTGCCTCCGCCGCGCCGGTGCTGGCGCAGTTCGGCGATCTGACCTTGCACGAAGCCTCGGCCTTCCGGGATGAATCCGGCCCGCTGACCGTCAAGCTGAGCTGGTCGCTGCGGCATGCCGGTGTGCCGCGCAACTGGAGCTTTTCCCTGCGCCTGCTTGATGCCGCCGGGCGGCAGGTGGCGCAGCAGGATGCTCAGCCGGGCTACGGCTATTTGCCCACCACGCTATGGCTTCCCGGTGAGCTGGTGCGCGATGATCGGCGGCTGCCCTTGCCGGATGGGCTTGCGCCGGGGCGGTACACGTTGCGCATCATCCCCTACCTCAAGGCCACGATGGCCGCCGATGGTCAGGTGGATATTCCGGTGCTGTTGCGCTCGCCCACGCTCTACGACCTGCGCACTGCCGGGTGCGAGCAGGCTCGCAAGGGCAAGACCATCCTCTGCGAAACGGACGGCGTGGCGTTATTGGATACCGACACGCCGCCGGCGATCCTCCAGGGGCAGCCGTTGGACTTCCGCGCGGATTGGAACGCCCTGCGTGCTCCCACGGCGGATGTGACGGCGACGTGGCAGCTCATTGCGCCCGCCGGGGAGGTGGTCGGCGAGACTGCCGGGCCTTTGGCGGTCGGCTCGCAGACCTCGCAATGGCCCAAGCTCACGTGGGTGCAATCGCCGGTGCATTTCACCCTGCCGCCGACGCTCCCGCCGGGGGCTTACCGCGTGCAGGTGGTGATGCACGGCTCCAGCGATGTGCGCTGCACGCTCCCGCCCACGTTGACCGTGCGCCCGCGCCCGCGTTCGTTTGCGCTGCCGCATCCTGCGCACCCGCAGCAGGCGGACTTTGGGGATGAAATCCGCTTGCTGGGCTACGATCTGATCTCCGACGACGCGCTCCATTTGACCTTGTGGTGGCAGGCGGTGCAGGCTCCGGCGCGTGATTACAAACGCTTCGTGCATCTCTACGATCCGGCCACCGAGCAGATCGTGGCGCAGGATGACGCGATGCCTCGCGCTTGGCAGTATCCCACCTCGTGGTGGCAAGCCGGGGAGGTTGTCAGCGAGACCGTCACCCTGCCGCTGGACGAGGTCCCGCCGGGGAACTACCGTTTGGGGCTGGGCTGGTACGACCCGGGGAGCGGCGTCCGCTTGCCGACCGCCGCCCCCGCCGCCCGCGTGGTCTTGGATACGCCCTTCGTGCGCCGATGATGAGCCGCGAGCCGATTTTCCGCGCGATCCTCTGCGTCGTGCTGGCCGTGCTCCCCGCCGTCACGGCCTGCACGCCCTCCACCGGCGGATATGCGTGCGACCTCGACGCGGTCGCCCTGACGGCAGAGGCGATGCCCGATGGCTGGGCGCAGAAATGGATCGTCTTGCCGCCGGTGCTGGATACGTTGGGTGCGTCGGACGCCTACAACGTGGTGATGGAAAAGCGAGGGGAAATAGCGCAACACACGGTGTACCGCTGTGCCGATGAACGCGCGGCGCGGTCGTTGCTGCGGTCAGGCCGCTATTGGTTCTTCCCCTCCGGCTGGGCGTGGGAAGAAGCGAGCGGGGCGGAAAACCTGTCCCTGCACGCGGATCGGCAGGTCATCAAGTGCGGTGAAAGCGGCGACATTTACCTGGGTAAGATGTGTACTGCCGTTCTCCAGTACGGGCGATACGTTTCCGATTTCACCGTCCCGATCCAAGATGGCGTGATGACCCGCGAGGAATTCTTCCGGCTCGTGCGCCACATTGACGCCACATTCCAGAAGTGCGGAGGGGGCGATGCTCGTTTCAGTTCAGAGTGAAGGAGGTTTTCCGAATGATCGGCAAGTTACGCCCTAAAGTGGCGCGAGGACGCGCGTAGTGCTATGAGAATCAAGAAACGCTTCCTGCTAGGGGTCGCCGCCGTGATGCTCACCGGTCTGTTCTGCATTGCGGCGTTCGGGCTGTTGGCGTCCGTTGCCTGGTGGTTCGGCACCGGCTTGCCCAAGATTGCAACGGACGCGAGCCACGAGCAGCCATCTGCAACGGCGTTTTTTGAGTCGCCGGGAGGGTTGGATTACAAGAGGATCGCCTTGATCGCACCTTACCAAGCCATAGACATCGGCGATGGGAGATGGAGCGTTGCCCTGCAAACCGACTCCATCAGATACTATGACTCGGTCAACGACATAACGAAACTCAACGTCATCAGCGGCACGGTCATCGTCACATACTCTTCTGATACTCTGTTCGCCGGTGAACATGTCAGCGAGCTGTGGTTTGTGATCATTCCGGGCCTGAATGTTGAAAGAGGGTTCACGGAGAGAGATGAATTCCTGGACTACCTCAAGAGTATGGGCATTGACGATCCTGGGCTTGTGAGTGCCTCGGCCTTGTATGAGGAGCTGGTAAACCAAGGGTATCTCGAATGGTTCCCCGACGCGCTCAAGAGATGACCTCCGCTTGGTGGCCGCCGCCGAGCGCAGAAAACTTTGGCTCTTGCGGTGGGCCGTTATTTCGCCCATATAGCGAGATGATTGGAGAGGCCAATGAGCAAGTTTAGACCGTTGACCAAGGCGATAATCATCCATGAGACTCCAATGGAGGAGTTCCGGCGTGGCAAGCGCGGCAGTTTCTATGTGGAGTTAGACGATGCAGATGAAAGACGGCTGCGCATCACTTTCTCCCACGTTATCTCTTTGGAAATTACCCTCGCAGATTGCGTGGATTGGTATCAAAAGGGCGTCCCTGTATGGGCCGAGCGATACGTATTGGTCGTAGAAGACTCCGAGCGCATAGCGCGCATGGCATTGCCTTACAAAGAGAGAAATCCCGGTGACGACCTCATGGAGCGGGTTAAGCATTATGCGATGAGGGCCGGGGATCATTGGATAGAAGTTGTGGCTTTGGGATGCGCACTGGAATATCTGTAGTGGTGAGGTGCCGTAGGTGCGACGCACCTGGGCGCCCATAGCCTTGAAGGCAAATCGCCGTAGCCTTAAAGGGAAATGGTCGTAGCCTTAAAGGCAAATGCTCGTAGCCTTAAAGGCAAATGGTCGTAGCCTTAAAGGGAAATGCTCGTAGCCTTAAAGGCAAATGCTCGTAGCCTTAAAGGCAAATGGTCGTAGCCTTAAAGGGAAATGCTCGTAGCCTTAAAGGCAAATGCTCG
>WFQZ01000145.1 GCA_015486785.1 Thermoflexales bacterium | reverse complement strand
TGAGATCATCGCCGTGGATGACGGGAGTCAAGATGAAAGTGTCGCCGTGCTGCGCGAGCTGAAGGCCGAGGAGCCGAACTTGCGCATCGTGCGCTTTCGGCGCAACTTTGGGCAGACGGCGGCTTTTTCGGCGGGCTTTGATTTGTCCCGTGGGCTTTACGTGATCACGATGGATGCCGACGGGCAGAACGATCCCGCCGACATTCCGCAAATGCTCCGGGTGATGGAGGAAGGCGGGTACGACATCGTGAGCGGCTGGCGGCAGCAGCGCAAGGAGCCGTTCCTTTCGCGCCGTCTGCCTTCGGCGATTGCCAATCGTTTGATCGGCAAGGCGACCGGGGTGCAGTTGCACGATTACGGCTGTTCGCTCAAGATTTACCACCGCGAGGTGGCCAAACACGTGCGGTTGTACGGCGAGCTGCATCGCTTCATCCCCGCGCTGGCCTCCGAGATGGGGGTGCGCGTGGCCGAGGTGGCGGTCAACGACCGCCCGCGCCGCTACGGCAAATCCAAGTACAACTTGACCCGCACGGTGCGCGTGCTGCTGGATTTGTTCACGGTGATCTTCCTGCTGACGTACTTGGGGCGTCCGATGCAGCTTTTCGGGCTGACGGGGCTGCTGAGCGGCGGGGTGGGGTTCTTGCTCGCGCTCTACTTGAGCGGGCTGAAGCTCCTCACCGGCGCGAACATCGGGAATCGTCCGCTGCTCTCGCTGGCGGTGCTGCTGATGACGCTGGGCGTGCAGTTCCTGATGATGGGCTTGCTGGGGGAGCTGCTGGTGCGGACGTATTACGAGGTGCAGGACAAGCCGATCTACGTGATCCGCGAGGAATTGTAGGCATCTCCGCCCCAGACGGGATGGAGATCGTTGGCGATGCCCAGGCGGGCTAACATCCGCCCGACCGTCTGCTGCACCATCTCCGCGATGGAGGCCGGGCGGGCGTAGAGCGCGGGCAGCGGCGGGAAGATCACCGCGCCCAGTTCCGCCGCTTGCACCATCAAGCGCAGGTGTCCCACGTGCAGCGGGGTTTCACGAACCGCCAGCAGGAGCGGGCGGCCCTCCTTGAGCGTCACGTCGGCGGCACGGGCGATCAGCGTGTCGGCGTAGCTGTGGGCGATGGCGGAGAGAGTCTTGATGGAGCAGGGAACGACGATCATCCCGCGCGTGCGGAACGAGCCGCTGGCGATGGGCGCGGTGAAGGCGTGCGGTTCGTAGGTGCGGTCGGCCAGGGCCTGCACCTCAGCCTGGGACATCCCCAGTTCGTGGCGGAGCGTCACCCGCGCGGTGTGGCTGAGCACCAGGATGCTTTCAATGTGCAGTGCCCGCAACGCCCGCAGCGTTTCCACCCCGTAGACCGCGCCGCTGGCCCCGGTGATGCCCACAACGAGCGGATCGCTCATCACTCAGCGGCGGCGGAGCTGAGAGAAGGATTTGCGCAGCAGGCGCACCATCTCGCGCGAGCCGCTGCGTTTGGCCAGCACCAACGCTTGATTGAGCAGCATCTTGGCTTTGCGCATGTTCCCCTGCCGCGCGTACAACAAGCTCAGGTTGCGCAAGGTTTTGGCTTCCCCCACGCGATCCCCCATCTCCCGGCGCAACTCCAGGGCGGTGGTGTAGACGGTCAACGCTTGCTCGGCTGCGCCTTGCTCGTAGTGCGCGGCGGCCAGGTTGTTGAGCGCGACGGCATACGCTTCGCGGTCGGGGCTTTCGCGCAGCGCGGGCATAGCCTGCTCCAACAGGGCTTGCGCGTCCGCCCAACGACGCTGCGCCAGGTACACGCCGGCGATGTCGCTTTGGGTCTTGGCGGCGTCCGCTTCCTCGTCGGCGGCCTGTTGCCGCGCCAAAATCTGCTCGTACACGGCCAAGGCTTCGTCCCAGCGACGCTGCGCCAGGTGCTCGCGGGCCGTTTCTTGCAATCGGCTTAGGTCTGTGGCATCGCTCATGATGCTCCCTTCCGTTTGAGGTCGGTCACCGCGCGATCCAGCGACTCCCAGCCCGGCCCCGCCGTGAGCAGGAGCAGCAAGGTCATGCAGATGGCCGAGGTGAGACACCAAGCGCACGTCGCCCCGATGACGAACGGCTCCAGGAACGTCAGATAGGCGGAGAAGGCGACGCCGAACAGCACCAGTAGGAACACCACCGCCGGAGCGTAGGCGGCGTATTTTTTGCCCCATCGGGCGTAGCTGTAGCTCGCTAGGATGAGCAGGTAGCCGATCAGGCCGAAGACGGCGACCGGCAGGAAGCCCGCGAGGGTGCAAAATTCGCTCTGCTGGACGGTGTTGCAGTCGCCCACCGGGCCGCAGACGGCAGTCGCGTGGGTCGTTTCGACGTAGGAGAGGTAGCCGGCGGCGATCAGCCCGACGGTCAGCAGGACGTACACGCCCCAGGGGCTGAAGCGGCGGGCGAGCGGCTTTTGCCAGCGGCGCGGGCGCGACGTGGCGATCAGCGCGGCGATCAGCCCCAGCAGGACGAGGCTCGAAAGAGAGTTCCCCACCGGATCGCGGGCGAATTTCTCTTGCCACGTGGGGCCGGCTGGCGCGGGGGGCGTTACGCCGTTGGCGATAACCTCGGCCAGGCCGGGGAGATCGGGCCAATCCACGCCGCCGGCGGCCAGGTAATCCGCGATCAAGCCGGGGAGTTGCTGCGGAATTTCCTGATCGCCCACCAATACGTGATCGCCGATGAGCAGCATCGGCACGCCGCGCAACGCCGGTTGATATTTGTCCATCGCCGCTTGCCACAGAGCGAGTATCTGGGGTTGCGAGACATCCAGCTTGAGGATTTGCAGCCGCTCGCCGTATTTTTGCTCCAGCGGCGGGAAGTCATCTTGCATCACGTGATGGCAGTGAGGGCACGTGGGGGAGTAGAAAAACAGCACATGCACCACCGGGGATTGGGCTTGCACTGCGCCGCCTCCCCAGATCAACAGCATCGCCAGGCTCAAAATGAGCCACCGGTATTGTTTCATAGTCCATTCTCCCAAAAATGAGATGTGTAGCCAACCTTTACGAAAGCGCAAGGTCGGCGTAGAATATAGCACACCTGACAACGGGGGCAACAGGAGAGGAGCGATGGGGAACAAGCAACAGAAATCTACCGGTACGGTGTGGCTGATTTTGGCGGTGAGTTTGTTGGGCATCTTACTGCTGAATTACGGTCGCTGGCTTAATTGGGATGTGTGGTGGCGGCTGCTGCAAATCTGGCCGGTCGCCCCGCTGGCCTGGTGGATTGAGTTTTCGTTTAACCGCCGCTCCAACATCGGCTCGATCCTGGCTTCGTTGCTGATCCTGGTGACGGTGCTGGTGACGGTGATCTTGACGGTGTTGATCCCGAACTCCACCGGGGAAGTCCAGACGCTACGCTATGTTGAGCCAAAGACGGCGACGCAGCTACACGTCACCATCAAACAGGGCGTGGGGAGTTTGGCGGTGCGACCTCTGACGATGCCTGGCGCGATCCTCACGGCGACGTTGCACCCCGGTCGGGATGAGCGGGTGCGCTATCGTTACATCACCTCCGGCGATAGGGCGGATTTTTACTTGCGTGCCCGGCGGCGATTCACGCCGGCCTTCCTCAGCTCCGGGCAAGATCATCGGTGGGAGATCGGCATCCAGCCGACGGTCACTTTGACGCTGGACGCCTCGCTGGGCGAGGGGAACTACACGCTTGACCTGCGGGAGTTGCGCGTCGCCCGCGCCGACCTGAATTTCGCCATCGGTCAACTTCGGGTGCTGCTGCCGCGCCAGGGGCGCAGCACGATTGACATCAACGGGGCGATAGGCGGCGTGGAACTCGTCATTCCGGCGGACGCGCCGGTGCGCGTGGAGAACAACACCGCGTTGGCCTCTCTGTCGCTCTCCAAGGCGTTCTCTCATCACGAAGGAACGTACCTTTCCCCAAGCTGCACGGCGGATGTTCCCTGCACCACGGTCAACGTGGGGGTGTCCGTCGGCAGCCTGGCGATACACGAAGCTCCGCCCGACACGCCCTGAACCCGGCTTGTCCGTGGTACAATGAAGCGTAACGTTAGAGCGAGGAGGCGCGATGTACACCGGAAAAGGGGACCACGGGGATACCGGCAGGCTGGGGACGAAGTCCCGCCTTTCCAAGAGCAGCCAACTGATTGAAGCCATCGGGGCGTTGGACGAAGCCACCTGCGCCATCGGCGCGGCGCGGGCGGCGGTGAACGCCGCGCCTCTCGCGGTGTGGCTGCGGCAAATCCAACAACACTTCGTTACCCTGATGGGGCACATCTCCGCCACGCCGGAAGAGCGGGCGCGATTCCAGGGCGTTAGCGGCGCGGAAGTCCGCTGGCTGGAGGAGCGCATCGCCGCGCTGGACGTGCCGCCGCTGCGGGAGTTTGTCTTGCCGGGGGAATCGTTAGCCGATGCGGCCTTGCACTCCGCGCGGGCCACCGTCCGCCGGGCCGAGCGGCGCGTCGTGGCGTTGGCCGAGGCGGAGACGGGTATCAACCCGGCAACTTTGAGCTACCTCAATCGGCTCTCCTCGTTCCTGTTCGCCGCTGCTGTTGCGGCGCGTCTTGGGAAGTAACTTAAATTCAGGAGGCAATGATGAAAGAGAAGGTGAAAGAGAAGCAAGTTCCTTGGTATCTGTGGCCGTTTGACGTGTGCAAACGGATGATCCGCGCCATCATCACGATGATCGGGCGGACAATGGCCGCGGTTTTGGGGGTGCTGATCACCACGTTGGGCGTGCTGCTCACGATAACCGTCATCGGCGCGATCATCGGCATTCCGCTGATCATCTTCGGCGTGCTGTTGATGATCCGCAGTATCTTTTAGGGGTGCCGCGGTGACGCACACACACGAACTCCAAGGTGGCAAGCAACTGAAGCTCTCGTTGGCCTTGACCGGCATCATCTTGCTGGCCGAGGTGATCGGCGGATGGTTGAGCGGCAGTCTGGCCTTGCTTTCCGATGCGGCGCACGTGTTTTTGGATATGTTCGCGCTCGCGCTCAGCTATGCCGCGCTGCGCATCGCCGCCCTGCCGCCCGATGACCGTCACACGTATGGATTCCAGCGGGCTAAGGTGCTGGCGGCGTTGATCAACGGGGCGACTTTGCTGGCGGTGGCGTTTGAGATTTTCCGCGAGGCATGGCATCGGGTGCAGCACCCCGGCCCCATTGAGGCCGGGCCGATGTTGGTCATTGCCGTCATCGGCCTGTTGGTCAACATCGGCGTGGCGTTGTTGCTGCGCGGGCACGCTCACGATGATTTGAATACCCGCAGTGCTTTCCTGCACGTGTTGGGGGATACGCTGGCTTCGGTGGGCGTGATTCTGGCCGGTGTGGTGCTGCTCTTCACCGATTGGACGTGGATTGATCCGCTGGTCAGTGTGCTCATCGGGCTGATCGTGCTGCTGGGGGCGGGGCGCGTGCTGCGGGAATCGCTCCACATTTTGGTGGAAGGTGTGCCGGAAGGCCTCGTGCTCGACGAGGTGCGCCGGACGCTGCGCGACCTCCCCGGTGTGCAGGATGTCCACGACCTGCACGTGTGGAGCGTCACGCCGGGCTATCCCGCGCTGAGTGCCCATCTGGTGCTGTCCGACCGCGCTTTGAGCGAGACGGAGGCGATTATGGCGCAGCTCAAGGCGCGGCTGGAGGAGCAATTCCACATCCACCACACGACGATCCAATTCGAGTGCCACAATTGCGGCCAGGGGGCCGGGCTTACTTGCATAGCTCCAGACCTTCACGAGCAACCGGCTCACTAGCGAGGCAGTCACGTGCAACGGCGGCAGTCAAGCGTAGGCTTTTTGAGCTTCACCCTGCTCACCATTCTCATCCTGGGGGGCGCGTGGCTGTACACCAACTGGAAATCGAGCCAGGCGGTGCTTCCGCCTAATCTGACGATCAACCATGTGCCGATGGGCGGGATGACCCGCGATCAGGCGTTGGAGCTGCTTGACCAAGCGTACAAGACGCCGATCACGGTGACGTACCGCAGCACGATCATCCAACTGCTGCCCGATATGATCGGGCTGTCGCTGGATACGCAGGCCACGGCGGCGAATCTGGATGAGGCCTTGGCCGAACGCTCGCAGAGCAACGATTTCTTCATCTACGTGCTCAATCAGCTCTTGCACCGTGAGCCGGAGGCGCGGGAAGTTTCCGCCGTGGTGCTCTACTCGCGGGAACGGGTGGATGCTTTCCTGGAGCGAACGGCGCAAAAGTACGATCATCCGCCCCAAGCCGCCGTGCCGCTCCCCGATGCGGGCACGTTCCGCCCGCCGCGTGAGGGAACGGAGCTGGATATTGATGCCTCGCGGCCTCTGCTCATCCAGGCGATCCTCGCGGCCAAGCCGGAGGAGCGGCAGGTGAAGCTGATCGTGCATACGGAACCGGCGCCGCCCGCCGCGATGGACTTGCTGGGGACGGCCATCCAGGGGACGCTCAAGGACTTCAACGGCGTAGCCGGGATATTCGTCAAGGACTTGAACGGCGGTCAGGAGCTATGCCTCAATTGCGGCGTGGCTTTTGCCGGGTTGAGCACGCTGAAGATCGCCATCGTCACCGACTTGTACCGCACGTTGGACGCGCCGCCCGCCCCGCACCTGACCGCGCTGATCAGCGAGACGCTCACGGAGAGCGACAACGCCGCCGCGAATTTGCTGCTGGCGCAGATCGGCGCGGGTGATCCTTACCGAGGGGCCAAGCACGTCACCGAGTTCCTCCAGAGTTTGGGGCTTCAGAGCACCTTCATCGCCGTGCCCTACGACCTGAAGGAAAACATCCCCCCGCCCGACATCGTGACCCCGGCCAACGCCCGCACCGACATCAACACCGATCCAGACCCGTACATCCAGACCACGCCGCTGGAGATGGGGATGCTGCTGGAAGGTCTCTACCAGTGCGAGCAAGACGGAGGATTCCTGCGTATCCTGTACCCGCAGCAGATCACGCCGCAAGAGTGCCATAGCGTGCTTACGTGGATGGGGCGAAATGAGATCAACACGTTGTTGGGCGCGGGGATGCCGGAAGGAACGCACATTATGCACAAGCACGGCTGGACCGGCGACACGCACGCCGATGTAGCTTTGGTTACCTCCGACGGGGGCGATTTTGTGTTGAGCGTGTTCCTCTACGCGCCCGATTGGCTGGTGTGGGAAGAGAGCGAGCCGACTTTTGCCGCCATCGGGCAGCTCACGTACCGTTTCTTCAACGGCGAGTGACGTATCCTCGCGCGGCGAGCACCTTTTGTCCCGCCGGGCCGAGCATCCATTGCGCGAACTCCCGCGCCGCGCCGCGCGGCTCGCCTAGCGCAGTCAAGCGCAGGTCGCGCGTCAAGGGGTACAAAGCGGCGGCAATCGTCTCCGGGGTGGGAGGAATGCCGTCCACGGCGACCGGGCGCACCCGTCCATCCAGCCGCGCGGTGGAGATGTACCCCACGGCCAACGGCTCTTGTCCCACCTGCTGCAAGACGGCCTCGGCGGTGGGCGCGAGCAGAGCGGTGAGCGTCACCCGCGCCGATTTCATCATCCGCGATTGAAAGCAGGCATACGCGCCGGAGGCTTCTTCGCGGCTGATGATCGCGGGCGTGCCGGGCAGTCCGCCCCACGGCGACCAATCCTCCGCCCGCCCTTGGAACAGCAAGCGCACTTGATCGGCGGTCATGCCGGTGATGCCGTTCTGGGGATTCACGACAATCGCCAGCCCGTCGCGGGCGAACACGGCAGACCAAACGTCCGCCGTGGCCTCCGCCGGCATCCAGGTGAGCGCGGCCAGGTCTACGTCCCCCCGGCGCAGCGCGTCCCAGGCCAGCGAGTCGGCCCGCTCCAGCACGGTGATTTGCACCGTGGGATCAACTTGACGGTAAGCCGCCGCCAGAGCCTGCATCGCGGGGACGAGCGTCCCCGGGGCCGCCAGGCGCAGGCTTGTGGGCGTGGTTGTGGCCACGAAGGGAGTCGGCGTGGGGATGAAGCGCGGCTGCGCGTCACACGCCGTCAACAGCACCAGCAACAGGATCAGCCAGCGACGCATCAGCTCAAAATGCCGCTCAGCACCAACTCCCCGAAAGTGGCGCAGTAGAGCGCGAAGGGCCATAAGCTGTGCTTGCGAATGTACATCAGCAGGGCGGAGACGGCCAGGTAGCCGACGATAAACGCGGCGAGGAATCCCGCCACCAGAGGGGCAATCGGCGTGCCGCCCCAACCGGCGTGTAGAGTCTTGAGCACTTGGTACATCCCGCTGCCGAAGATGATCGGCACGGCCAACAGGAAGCTGAACCGCGCGGCATCCTCGCGGCGGAGGCCCAGCATCATCCCGGCGGCGATGGTCGAGCCGGAGCGGCTGATCCCCGGCGTGATGGCGAAGGCTTGCGCCGTACCGATGATCAGCGCGTCAAGCCACGACACGGCGAGCAACGGGCGGTCGCGCTTGCCGACGAACTCGGCCAGGAGCAGCAGTCCCGCCGTCACCAGCAAGAATCCCGCCGCCGCACGGGGTTTCCCGAACAGTGTTTCAAACAGATCGTTGAACAGCACCCCGACGATCACCGCCGGAAGCGAGCCTAAAGCCACTTCCCAAGCCAAGCGGGCGTTGGCATCCACCAGCGAGCGGCGTTTGAGGCTATCCAGGGCCGCCAGAAACAACTGCCACAAATCGTCCCAGAAGTACAACACAATCGCCAGCAGCGTCCCCAGGTGAACCACCGTATCAAAAACCAGCCCTGGCTCGGCCCAGTGCAGCAGATAAGGCACAATCACCAGGTGCCCGGAACTGCTCACCGGCAAAAACTCCGTCGCCCCTTGCAACGTCCCCAACAGTATCGCTTGCCATATTGACATATTTTCCCCCTTGCGGATCACTGACGTAGATGTCGCGGCCATCATAGCCAACTTGCCCCGCAGGGCAAGAAAATGCGGTCGTGCCGCGAGGGGCTGGTCGGAGGGGCAAAAAGTCCTCCGGCGGGTTAGCTGTAGTGCTGAGCTACCAAGCCCACCGGAGGACTGAGCAACACCTCTATATCTGGGTGCTGCTACCTTCTACGCAAACTCGAACACCGGCACCTCTATTAT
>WFQZ01000144.1 GCA_015486785.1 Thermoflexales bacterium | reverse complement strand
GTCCAGAAGCGCGGCGGGGGTATCGGCAGCAAGAATCACCGGGCGGGCGACGGTGTGTTGACGGTACGCGCCCTCGTGTTCGGGGGCGTATTCTTCCAACACCACGTGGAAGTTCGTGCCGCCGAAGCCAAAGGCACTCACACCGGCGCGGCGCGGGGGCGCACCTTCGGCGCGAATCCAGGGGCGGGCTGCGGTGTTGATGTAGAAGGCGGAATGTTCAATATCCAGCTTGGGGTTGGGACGATCCACGTTGATGGTGGGGGGAAGGATTTTGTGGTACAGGGCCAAGGCGGTTTTGATCAGCCCGGCAGAGCCGGCGGCCCCTTTCAGGTGGCCGATCTGGGATTTCACGCTGCCCAAGGCGATGTACTGTTGCCGTTCGTCGGCGGGGAACACGAGCCGCATCCCGGCGAATTCGGCGGGATCACCAGCACTTGTGCCGGTGCCGTGCGCCTCAATGAGCTGCACGGCCTGGGGCGGGAATCCGGCTTCTTCGTAGGCGCGGCGGGTGGCTTTGGCTTGGCCTTCGGGGCGCGGGGCGTAGATGCTCTTGAAGCGGCCATCACTGGAGGAGCCGATGCCGCGAATGACGGCGTAGATGCGGTCTCCGTCGCGCTCGGCGTCGGCCAGCCGCTTGAGCACCACCATCCCCAGCCCCTCGCCGACGAGTGTGCCGTTAGCCCGCTCGTCAAAGGGGCGGATTTCGCCGTCACGGGAAAAGGCCGGGGTTTTGCTGAAGCACATGAACATAAAGGGCGAATTGTCGGCATCCACGCCGCCGGAGATCATCATATCGCAGCGGTGTTCCACCAGTTGGCTGACGGACATCTGCAAGGCCGCGAGGCTGCTGGCACAAGCGGCGTCCACGGTGGCGTTGGTGCCGCTGAGGTTAAAGCGGTTGGCGATCCGCCCGGCGACGACGTTGCCCAACAGGCCGGGGAACGAGGTTTCAGTCCAGGGGACATAGGCCGCTTTGAGCTTTTCCACGATGGCCTCGGTTTCCTCGTCCGAGAGGCCGCTGGCTTTGAGTACCCGCCGCCACACCGGATATTGCAGGCGGCTGGTGAGCGGGGTCAGCATCTTCAGACCGCCGGTCACGCCGAGGATTACGCCGGTGCGGTCGTGGTCGTAGTCGCGCTGCGGGCCGTATCCGGCGTCGTTGAGCACGTCACGCGCCACGACCAGGGCCAGCAGTTGCGCCACGTCGGTGGATTCGAGCAGGTTGGGCGGCATGCCAAACTCCAGCGGGTTGAACTCCACATCGGGGATGAATCCGCCGTGCTTGCAGTAGGTCTTGTCCGGGGCGGCAGGGTCGGGATCGTAGTAGTCGGCGATCTTCCAACGGGAAGGGGGGACTTCAATGATCCCGCTGATCTTTTCAAGGATGTTATCCCAGTATTCTTGAGCGTTGGCAGCCTTGGGGAAGATGCCGGCTTTGCCGATGATTGCTATGGGGGTCGTGCGTAAACTCGCATTCGTTACATTCATTGTCTCCGTCTCCACTCCTCATTAAGATTTTGGAGCACCAAGGTGTCCAGTATTCATAACACCGCCAAGGGGCGAAGGTTACGGGAAATTCGGGCGGCGGAGGCCTTGACAAAACATGGGGCAACTTCCATAATGAGCACGAGCCAAGAGATGAGGAGTGCCAAGATGAAACGGAGACAGTTTTTGTATGCGGCGGTGGTGTTGGGACTGTGCCTGCTGGCCGGTACGGCGTCAATCTGGGGATTTGCGGAGGAGGAATTGGGGTTCCGGGATCGGGATGGGACGTATTACCCGCCGAACGGGGACTTTCCAGAAGGCCGGATCAGCACGGTGCATGACGATCTCACGCTGGCGCTGGCCATCGCAGCCGGGTTCACATTCACAGATAGCCAAACGCTGAGAATCTGGGATCAGTTGGTCGATTCAGAGGTGCTGCCGAGCACGCCGGTTTCCTACACTTACGGGAATGCCGGGTTCTACACACCACCCAAGCCGGCGATAGCCTGCCTGGGCAAGAACCACGCGCGACAGGTCTGGCCCACGGCCAAGTTTGACCCGGAAACGTCCGCCGTCACCACGCGCTTTGGGCCGTATTCGCCTTTCTTCCACTTTCCGCACCTGAACGGCTCCGATTTGAGCAGTCTGCACGATTGGGCGTGGGGGATCACCGACACTTTGCAGGGGTACGAGGCCTACGCCTGGGGCGGGACGCTCGATTTCACATTGATGCAGGCGGTGCAAAACGGCGGCTGCATCATCACCCGCACGGTGACGATCAGCATGCCCATACCGTCCGGCTCTCTGGAGGCTTTTGCCACTTACATCCACACGCTGGGCGACGCTTACTCCCACGAAGATTGTATGCACGCGCTGGCGGAACAGACGCCGCCCGCGCCCTGGGGCACGCACACTGTCCCGGCACTGGGCGATACCAGCATCTACGCCTGCGACTACAATCCCACCGACCCAAAGAATAACGATGCCCACGGGCGCGAGTTCGGGAGTGTCTACAGTGACACGCAACGGACGATCAACGCCGCGCGGGCGATTTACGCGGAGCTTTCAGCCCGCGGCCTATCCCGCGAAGGGGTGTATGTGCCGTTACCGCTAACGACAACTTTGACCGTGAGCGGCACGGAAACGAGCCTCGAAGGGGCCATTGAGCACTTCGTCACCGGCTGGGCCTATGATGAGCCATCCCGACGGCGGGAGTACGCGGATCGTCTCGTGGAGGCGTTACGCGGCCTGCCGCGAACGGCCATCAAGCGGGTGTATTTGCCCCTCGCATGCAAGAGTTGCCCCTAGCAGCGGTCTTTGGCATTCGCAAGAGATTCCGTATAATACCTTCGTGGGTACAAACACCGAGAGGAAGGAATTTTTCTAATGAGCGAACTTTTGGACCAGTTTTTCCCCCGCCCGAAAGCGGCAGATGTGCAGGTTTTGGGGAGTGTCGTCAGCGGGAGTTTGAGCAAGGGGCTGGATGCGGTGCTCGCGCCGGACCGTCTCATCGAAGGGCTGGCGGTGGGGCGTTATGTGGTGGTACGCGGGCAGACGGAGCGGCGATTTTTCGGGATGATCACCGATGTAACGTTGGAGACGAGTCACCCGGAGATCGAACTCGCGCCGCCGGAGGCCCCGGATAGTTTCTTGGCGCGGGTGTATCGCGGGACGCTGACTTATGGCAAGATGCACATCACGCCGATGCTGGTGCTGGAGGAGGGCGAGGTCCGCCCGGCCAAGACGATTCCCACGCATTTTACCCGCGTCTACGTGGCCACGCCGGAGGAGGTGGCGCAGATTTTCGGCGATCCCGATGAGGCGGGGCGGTTTTACATCGGCGATCCGCTGGAGATGAAGGGGACGCGCATCGCGCTGGACTTGCAAAAGTTCGTCGAACGATCCAGCGGCATCTTCGGCAAGAGCGGCACGGGCAAGACGTTCCTCACGCGCATGCTGCTCACCGGCATCATCCAGGAACGGGCCGCCGTGAATTTGGTGTTTGATATGCACAATGAGTACGGTTGGAAGAGCCAGGACGAGCGTCATCAGGATGTGAAGGGGCTGCGGCAGTTGTTCTACGACGGGCGGGTGAGTGTGTTCACGCTTGATCCTGAGTCCTCGCGCCGACGGGGGAGCAAGGTTGATTTTGAGGTGCGCATCGGCTATGAGCAACTGGAGCCGGAGGATTTGGAGATGCTCGCGCCGCTCTTCGGGTTCACCGACGTGCAGACTAACGCGCTTTACATGCTGCGGCGAAAGTTGGGACGGGGCTGGGTGCGGGAGTTGTTGGCGGAGGAATCGAGCGACACGCTGGAGATGATTTTGGAGACCGGCAAGCTCCACGAAGGCACGTTGGGCGCGATCCAACGGAAGCTCTCAATGCTGCACCGGTTTGGATTCTTGGTAGATCGCGCCGAGGACACTCCCATCCGCCGCATTTTGGACTATCTAAACAGCGGGAAGAGCGTGATCTTGGAATTCGGGCGGTACGGGAACGCGCTGGAAGCCTACATCCTGGTGGCGAATTACATCACGCGCCGCATCCACAAGGCTTATGTGGAGCGCAAGGAGGCCGCCGTCGGCGGGCGGGAGGCCGAACCGAAGCCGTTGATCATCACGATTGAGGAAGCGCACAAGTTCCTCGATCCGGCCATCGCGCGGCATACGATCTTCGGCACGATTGCCCGCGAGCTGCGCAAGTACAACGTCACGTTGCTGATCGTGGATCAACGTCCCAGCGGGATCGACCCGGAGGTGATGAGCCAGATCGGCACGCGCGTCACCGCGCTGCTGGATGAGGAAAACGACATCCGCGCCGTTTTCTCCGGCGTCGCCGGGACGGCTGCGTTGCGCGAGGTGCTTTCGCGCCTGGAAACCAAACAGCAAGTGCTGATCCTCGGTCACGCCGTGCCGATGCCCATCGTGGTACGCACGCGCGATTACGCCGAGATGTACGCCGAAATTTCCCAACACGCCCAGGATGCCGCATCCGCGCTCTGGGATTAAGGAGGCTTTGTGAACGAACGAGTCTATGCCATTCATCGCCGCCTGAAGTATTTTCCCCCGGCCCAACTTTTCTTCATCCTGTTCGCCCGCCTGGGCGAACAAGGCATCCGCCCCACGTACCAGTGGATCCAAGACAAACTGTACCGCCGCTTTCACGGCTATTCGCCCCCGGAACTGAGTCAGGTGCAGCCGCTCTTGTTCGTCGGGGGACAACACTCCCGCCGAGGGTTAGCCGCCATGGAAGCGTTGGGCATCGGAGCCGTGGTCAACCTGCGCGAAGAATCAGACGATGCCGCGCGAGGGGCCGCGCTTCAGCACTACCTCTGGCTGCCGACCACGGACGACGATCCGCCCTCGCTGGAAGACTTGCATCGGGGTGTGGAGTTCATCCGCGAGCAGATCGCCGCCGGACGCGGGGTATACATCCACTGCGCCAGCGGCGTGGGTCGTGCGCCGACGCTGGCCGCGGCCTACCTCATCAGCACCGGCATGAGTCAGGCGGAGGCATGGGAGGCCATCATGGCCGCGCGGCCATTCGTCCGCCCCACGCCGCCACAGGTACGGCAAATCCGCCGTTTTTCGGAGGCGCAAGCTGCGTCATCCGCAACGCAAGGAGCAGCTATGGAAACAGATTTGGTGCAACGAGCTTATGAGCGGATCATGGAGGATGAAGGACTCACATCCGATCTGCTGGACGACGAGGCCGAGATCCTCTTGCGCTGGGCCGAGCAAGAGATCAGGCGGCTGGTCAATCAAACACGCGGCATGAGCGAGGAGGCCGCCTGGGAGAGCCTCGCGCCGAAGCTGCGCTACTTGCGGAAGTACCTGCGCAAGATCGCGCGGCGCAGTGCCAAGGCCGACAATCCCGGCGATGCGCTGCGAGCATGGCTGGTCACGCCCGACTATCCCGATGAATCTAAGGAGCATTATGAGTAAACGAAAGACTACCAAACGTTTAGGCTGGAAGGAATTCCTGCTGTCCCTCTTCTTCATCTTCGCTATGTGGGCTTGGCAGACGTGGTCCGGCGATGGGAAACCGGCTGTAAGTCTGTTGCCCTCCGGCACAGCCGCAGGGGCGATCCAAGTGCTGTTCACCGATCCGCACTACCCGGATACAGCCGCCGATCATCACGGCGGCATCGACGAAAATCTGGTCTACGCGCTGGACAGGGCCAAGAAGACCATTGACATCGCCGCTTTTGAGCTGGATTCGCAAACCATCGCCGACGCGCTGATCCGCGCCAAGGAGCGCGGGGTGCGCGTGCGCATGGTCACAGACTCGGACTATGAGGACGAAGACCCCACGCAAAGCGTGATCCACGCCGGTATTCCGGTGGTGTTCGACGAGCGAGAGCCGTTTATGCACGATAAGTTCGTCGTCATCGACGGCGATCAAGTGTGGGCCGGCTCGTGGAACTTCACCGATAACGGGACTTACCGCAACAACAACAACGTGATCATCGCCAGCTCCAAGGAACTGGGGGAGAATTACACCCGCGAATTTGAGGAGATGTTCGTGGATCACGAATTCGGAGCTTCTTCACCGGACGACACGCCCCACCCTAAAGTCAACATCAACGGCGTGCAGGTGGAAAACTACTTCGAGTCTGAAGGCAACGTCCGCAAGCGGATCATCGAGCTGATCAGGGGCGCAAAATCCAGCATTGATTTTATGGCCTTCTCCTTCACCGACAACGACATCGCAAAAGCCATTCGCGATCAAGCCCAAGCGGGAATCAGAGTGCGGGGCGTGATAGAATCCCGTAACGCGAAAGGCACCGGCTCGGACTACGAGGCTCTGCGCAAAGCGGGCGTGGACGTGCTCAAGGACGGCAACCCTTACGTGATGCACCACAAGGTGATCATCATTGACCAAAACATCGTCATCACCGGCTCGTATAACTTCACCGCCAGCGCGGCGAACAAGAACGATGAAAACGTGCTTATCATCCACAGCCCGGCCCTGGCGCAACAGTACACCGAGGAATTCAAAAAAGTGTACCGGCAAGCGCAGGAAGCGCAGTGATGGCGCGAACAAGCTCCCTGGACTAAGGAAGGTGGTTGAATTAGCCGCCCCGCCAAGCGCAAAAAGTTGCCAAGTGGGTTAAAGTTGGTTATAATATAAGCCATGCTGGGGAGTTTATCTAATCTCTTACCAAAGTGGCTGGTGCAATGGCTGAACCTGTATGTGGCGCCCTTTCTCAAGGTGCAACTCCAAGTAATGGTTCAAGCTCTGTTGCGTGGGGTATTTGATACAGTCCTATTCCTCAGCTTGCCCTTAACGCTCAGTGTGGGCAGCCAGGCAATCTGGAATGCACGTTACCAATTGACCATAGCACAGCAAGAACAAATCCGCCGCTGGGCCAGCGTAGCGCAGATCATCGCCTATCAAGAGGATGTGCCGCCGGTAGTGCCGTTAGTTCTGTGGTACAAGGAAGGCGGGCTACAGGCCGAAAATCCGCCGAACTGCGAAGGCATTATGGGGCTGTACACGGCAGTCCACACCGGACAAGTGCCGTGTTTCCCCAGCGGGCCGATAGGCGCGAGCGAAGTAGCGCAGCAGTTGCGGATGGGGGCGCGAGTTTTCAAGGAGCACTGTCCCGAAGTAAGCTACACCACGACTAACCCGGCCGTGCTCAAGAAATGCTACCTCTACTATAACGCCGGGCCGAACACGACGCTCATTCCGGACCACTCGGCTTACGTGATGAACGGGTTTGATGCTCAGCACCAAGATATGGTGCTAACGGACAGCAGCGGGAAGCAGCATCGCTTGACTGCCATCGGGGCTTGGCCGGCGCATCTGATCATCCAGACCTTGTTGGCGCAGACCAGCGAGCCAATCGCCCCCACAACGATCCTGGGGCCTCTACTTTTGGGACAAGAAACGGTGGATCGGATCTGGGTGGCCACGGAGGAAGGGAAGATCACGCTCAACAGTGAGGCGACGGAATCTTGCCGCAGCGCGATAGTCAACGATTGTTTCGTCGCCCCGCACGAGGATGGAGACGCCAAATTGCGGCCAGACGACAGCCCGTTGCTCATCGCACCGGCGCAGGCGAGCGAGTTAATCTGCGATCTGCTGCCGGGGGTGGAATTGACGCCACCGCGTGCTTCCATCGTGCTGGCGCCGATCTCCGGCTATATGAGCCGTTACACAGATGCACAAGGGCATCTGGCAATACGAATCGAGAACGATGAATGGTCAATATGGATCACGGGATTGCGGTCGTACACAGCACCAGAAGGAGAGGTGAATCCAGGGAAGCCCATCGGGGTAGTCGGCGGAGCGGGGAGTCACACGCCCGGTATCCGCTACGTCATTTACGATAAAGTGAGCGCAGGTTTCGTCGACCCGCTCAGTTTTATCCCAGCAGGTCATTGCCCACCGGCTGGAACTTTTTAATTACCTTACGGAAGGAGAAAGAGCATGGTAAACATTGAAGCGTTAGTCACTATCTTTTTCATCGTTTTGGCCCTGGTGTGGGGATTCTGGATGATCTTCAAAAGGGATCTCCTGGGGAACAATCTGGGGAAGATTCTCTCATACTTCCTCGGAGTCATCATCACGCTACTCGTAGTATTGTGGATGACGGCTTGGTTCTTACCGTGGTGGACGGTGCGGTTGGTAGAAAACACCCGCGAATCTCATAACGTCCAGCAATTGCAGACTATCAGCAAGGACTTATGGCAAGAAGCCATTGTCTCAGAGACGACGGTCGCCAGCCCCACAGAAGCCCCGCCGGCTACCCAGCCCACGCCGATAGCGAACGCTACGCAGCCTCCGACCGTGCCCACCGGGCAAGTGTCCGAGCAATCTGTCGGGCAGTACTACGTCGTGAAGTCCGGTGATACGCTCTACAGCATCAGCAAACACTACGGGGTAGATGTGAACGAGCTGAAGACCGTCAACAACCTGACCAGCGATCAGATTCAGGTCGGACAAAAACTCGTCATCCCGCAAAAGTGAGCGCAGCACCTTCCCAACAGGCGGTAGATATGGACAATGAGGAACTGACATCAACGCCGGAGCCGGCGGAGGAACAACCGGAATCTCCTGCCGAGGTCCCAGCGGGCCGATGGCAGCGGTGGAAAGCCCGCATCGGGGCAAAATACGCCCGCACCAAGCAAAAGCTCAGTGCGACTTTTGAACACGTGTTCCGCCCCTTTATGGATAGCTTCCTGCCACAGCCCCACTACTTGAAGGATGAGGAAGTGGAGTTGGAAATTCGGATGGCTTATTACCGCAAGCGTGTGCCGCAGATGCTGGGCTGGCTGAGCGCGTTGCTATTCCTCGTCGCCATCCTGGGCTTGGCAATAACGGTTGTCACCCACTCCGACTCTTTGCAGATGATGTCGGCGGCCTTGTTGCTCCTGGGATTGCTGGTGCTCTTTGAATCGGTCCGAGGGATGCTGTTCTACGAGCAATGGCGGTTCATCCTCACCAACAAGCGGCTCATTCTGGTGACGCCCGACCCGGACCGCGAGGGGTTTGCCGACGCGATCTACTTGGGGCGTAAGTCCATCAAGGTGTTGGACACCAACTTCACCACCAACCCGATGTGGGGATTCTTCCAGATCACCCGTGGCTCACGGGATGTAATGTTGAGTCCCAGCGGCTATGAGTTCAGGGAAAAGGGAGCCAAGGTCAAAGGGGGATTGCGCTTCCCGGATGTTATGCCGGAAGATATCGAGAAGCTCAAAGAATTGATCTTCGGCGGCTAGATTTTTCGCAGCAAAAGAGCGGAGGGAGCAAAAGTCCCTCCGCTTTTTTCTACTGAGGCGACGCTCTTGCCGGCAGACCGGCCCAGATAAAAGTTACTCCAACTTCCGCAACGCCGGTAAAGCCAGCATCGCCAGCGGCAATAAGGCCACCAGCGGAGCACAAGCGGATTTCTTGGTGGATGAAGTTCCCTCAACGGGCAGGTGGCGAGTCGGCCCCGGGGTCGCAGTGGGGACTTCCATGACCGGGGTCGGCGCGGGCGGCAAGACGGCGGTCGGAGGGAAAGT
>WFQZ01000143.1 GCA_015486785.1 Thermoflexales bacterium | reverse complement strand
CTTGCGGGCTGATCAGCCCGGCCAGGTCCAGCAGCGGGCGCGGGGCGAAGTACCCCAACGCGCCGATGTCGTGCGCGGCGATGACCGCGTCTTGCGGCGTGTGCGCGTCCACCCAGCGGGCCACCGTGACCATCTCCCCGTTGATGATGCGCACGTCGGTGACGGTGGCCCGCGCTCCGATCCCCAGGAATCCGGCCAGCACCAGCACCGCCGACGCGCCCCAGGCTCGCGTTACCACCCAGCCCGCGCCGGAGGCGATGCGCCACCAGCGCCACAGTCCGCTCACGCCGTAGACCAGTAGCGGCGGGAGGATCGGCATCAGGTAGCGGGCGTGTTGATAGGTCACGGGCAGCCGCCAAGCGTACATGCCCCACGTCCCCACGGCCCAAGCCATCGGCAGCCAGGCCGCCGGCCGCCTGCGCAGCGGCTTGATCGTCCCGCCGATGGCCGGCAGGAGCACGCTCAGCCCCCCGGCCAACAACGGCGGCAGGAGACTCAGCAGCCGGGCCGGGAGCGCGGCTTGATAGAGGATGTGGTACTCCTGCTGTTTGGCGTAGAAGGTGTTGGGGAACGGCATCCCGCTGACGTGCAGGTTGAACGCCACCTCCGGCAGGAGCACCGCCGCGCTCCCCAGCGCGAGCAAGGCGAGTTTCTGGAGCGTCGCTTGGCGGCGGGCATGCAGCAAGATCGCCACGCCGAGCACGCCACCCAGCAAAATCCCTTCGGGGCGCACCAGAGCCACGCCGCCCACGGCCAGCCCGCCGTAAAACGCGCTGCGGCGTGAGGGGGAGTTCTCGCCCCAACGCACGGCCAGCGTCAGCAGGGCCAACGCTCCGGCGGCGAAGAGCACCGTTTCCATCCCCGAAACCGCGCCCCAAACCAAGTGCCACTCGCCGGCTACGGCGAGTCCGCCGAGCAAGGGCAAGCGCGAGTCTTCGGGGAACAGGGTATGCGCCAATGCGGCGGCGGCCAGCGCGACCGCCGTCAGCGATCCCCAGCCCAGCAGCCACGTCCAGGCGAACGGCGCGAGGTGCAGCCAATAGCCCGGCATCAGGAGCAGCGTCCACAGCGGCGCGGTTGAGCCTGCGCTGGGATGCCCGATCACGAAGGCAAATTCGCCGTGCTGCGCCAGGTTGCGGGCGTAGGTCTGATGAATCCAGGCGTCATCCAGCGGGAAACCGGGCGCGGTCCCGCTGAGCAGGAGCGCGGCGATGAAGGCCGCTTCCCACAGCAGGGCCGTGAGCATCACGGCGCGGGTGATGGTGGTGGCCCGTGGGCCGAAGAGGGCAGTGGCATTCATACGATCACCTCCTGAGGCGGCGGAGCAAGTCCCACCATTGAGCGGCGGCCCGCGTCCAAGTGAAGTGTGCCGCGCGGCGCAATCCGGCCTCGCGCAGCGTGCGGCGCAAGGCGGAATCGTCCAGCCCGCGCTCCAAGGCCGCCTGCCACGCGCCGATGTCCTCCGGCGGGAGGAGCACGCCCGCGTCCCCCACGACTTCCGGCACGCTGGAGGCGTTGGAGGCCACCACGGGCGTCCCGCAGGCCATGGCCTCCAGCGGCGGGAGGCCAAATCCCTCGTAGATGCTGGGGAACGCCAGCAGTTCGGCTTGACGGTACAGGGCGGCTAAGTCCTCTTCGCGGCAGAAGCCCAGCATCTTGACGTAGGGCCGCTGCTCTGCCGCCGCCAGAATCGGCGCGGAAAGCCACGCCGGTTGTCCCACGATCACCAACTCCAGTTCCCGTTGGGCGGCCAGCGGATCGCAGGCCTCCATCAGCCGCAGGTAGTTCTTGCGCGGCTGCACCGTGCCCACGCTGAGGATGTAGGGCCGCGCGGCGATCCCGTAGCGTTGTTGCAATCTGAAGCGTTCCTCCGGCTGCGCCTGGGGCGTGAATCGCGCCGCCACGCCGCTGTAGAGCGTGGTCACTTTTTCCGGCGGGACGTGGAGTAGGGCGGTGAGGTCGTCGCGTGTGGCGTTGGAGTCGGCCAGGATGTGATCGGCTCGCGCCACGCTGCGCGGCACGGCGCGGGTCAGGTATTCCCGCAGCGGGCGGGGAAAGGTCTGCGGGTGGCGCAGGAACGAGAGATCGTGGACGGTGAGCAGGGCGTAGGTGCGCCGTCGCAGCGGCGGCAGGACGAAGTCGGGGGCGTAGAAGAGGTCTACGTGCCCGGTGAGCCACTCGGCGGGCAAGGGCACGCGCAGCCGCTGCCACAATCGGGCTAACCAATCATCATCCAGCGGCAGATCGCGGAACGAAAGGGGCGTGTTGCTTTGCGCTCGCAGCCGCGCTCGGTGCTCGCGCCAGCGATCCCCCAGCCCGGCGGACGCGGTCAGCAGGACGAAGGACGCCGGCCCGCCTTGCGCCAGGATCGCGCCGACCAGTTCGCGGGTGTACCGCCCGATGCCGCCGCCTTGCCGGGCCGCTGCGGTGTAGTCAATCGCAATGCGGCGCGGCGATTCGTCAGTCAACGTCATTGTAAGTCCAGTAGCGATTGACAAAGAAATTCCAGAACATCACCACGCCGGTAGCCACGACCTTCGCGCTGTTGTAGCCCACCGTGTGCGCCGGAATCGTCCAGGTGAGGGGCAGCATCGCATCGGCCAGCGTGGTGAGGTGCGGGCTGAGCGTCGTCAGGATGCTGGTGTTGATGCCCCAGCCGATGATGTTGACGGCGAAGAATTGCCCCAACTGCGCGGAAAGAGGCTTGGAGCGCGAATCCGGGTAAGTCCACAGCCGATTCCACGTGAAGTTGCTGAGGACCGCGCTGGTGAATGAGACCGTATTGGCCAGCACCAGCGGGAAGCCGACGTGAATGTGCAGCAGGTACAGCACACTGAAATCCACCACCGCGCCCAGCGTGCCCACGACGGCGAACTTCAAGAAACGGGTCAGCTCGCGGCGGTTGACGAGTGCTTTGGCTCTCAGGCTTTGTAACATACAAACTCCTTCTCGTAATTTCGCCGTTTTGACGGCGTGCGGCCATTATATCATCGTGAGGGCTTGCCGAGGCTATCGCCGGTGGTAGCATACGGTGAATTTGGGCAGGAGATGCGATGTGAACACCGGACGACGAATTTTTTACCGCTGCTGGTTGCTGGTGAGCTTGGCCTCGCTGCTGCTGGTGCCGTGGAGCGGGGCGCGGGCGGATATGAGCTTGCACGCGCAAGCGGATCGGCTCACCCGCCCGCTGGCGTTCCACTTTGCCTCGTGGGAGCTGCGCTCGCTGGCGCAGAAGTTCGCTTTGTCGCTGATCGCTCCGCAGCGGTTTATGAGCGATGCGCAGCGGTCGCGCTTTGTGTGGCGTTACTTGCAGCATGTAAAGGAAGCCAAGCAGCTTGAGCACGAGATCGCGGAGGCGTATGCCGATGCCCAGGGGGGCGATCCCCGCGCGGCGACGCGCACTCAGCGGGCGGAGCTGGCGGCGTTGCGGGATCGGCTGGCGCGTGAAAGTTTGCTCGCCGAGGCGATCTTGGGCGAGCAGGTGAGTCAAACGCTGGCGCGGGGCGGCTTTGGCTTGGGCGGGCAGATTTTCCCGCCGGTGATGGGGAAGTTCACGCCGCTGCCGTACATGGTGATCCTTTCGCCGCGCGATCACATTGAAAGTGTGTACCAACGTTCGCTGGTGACCGGTATGACGGCTGCCGATCAAGCCGCGCTGGAGCAGAAGATTGAGCAGGCGTTGCCCGATTACTCCGCTTACGTGACGGCCATCGGCGGGCTTTCGGCCTATCCGGCGATGATGTTGGAGAGCAGCGACCTGGATTGGGTGACAGACACGATGGCGCACGAGTGGACGCACCATTACTTGCTCCTGCATCCGCTGGGCTGGAATTACGACCGCAATCCGCAGACGCGCACGATCAATGAGACCACGGCTTCGCTGATGGGCGAGTGGGCCGGGCAAGAGATTGTGTTGCGGGACTACGGCGGGGTGCGCCCCAAGGTCAAATCGCTCCCCGATCCGCTGCGGGCCTCGGAGCGGCCGAGCGGGCCGAGCGGGTTTGACTTCAACAAGGAGATGTACGAGACGCGCTTGGTGGTGGATGGTCTGCTGGCGCAAGGGCACATCGCCGCCGCCGAGCGGTTTATGGAGCTGGAGCGGCAGGAGATCAACCGGCACGGCTATCATCTGCGGCGGCTCAATCAAGCCTATTTCGCCTTCCATGGCGCGTATGCCAGTACGCCGGGCGGGGCTGCCGGAAAAGACCCCTTAGGCCCGGCGGTGCGGGAGCTGTGGGCACTCAGCCCCACGCCGCAAACCTTCGTCCACACCATCGCGGCGATCACCACGCTCCCCCAGTTGCAGGCGTTGGACGCGCGGTTCTGCGCGGCGGCCTCCGCCTCGTCGCGGTAGCGAGCTTTTCCCCGCGCCTCCTGCTTGACAGAATCCCGCCTTATGGATAGGATAGCAAGCGTATGTGTAACCCACAGCCAGGAGGTGATCAGACCGAGATACAGAAATTCAAACCTTACCCGAAGTCCCGATTCAGATCAAACAGTCAGGAGGAGAAAATGACACGCAAATGGTTTAACCTTACTTTAGTTTTGGTCATGCTGACCACCTTGTTGTTGAGTGCTTGCAGCAAGTCAACCCCCACGCCTGAACCCACCACCGCGCCTACCGAGGCCGCGACCACCGCTGCGCCCACCGAGGCCGCGTCCGGCGGAAGCGATTGGGCACGCATCCAGGCGGCGGGCAAGTTGATCGTCGGCACGTCGGCGGATTACCCGCCCTTTGAGTTCGTCAACGACAAAAACGAGTTTGACGGCTTTGATATGGCCCTCATCCGCGAGATCGGCAAGCGGCTGGGGTTGGAGATTGAGATTCAGGACATTTCCTTCAACGGCCTCATCGCCGCGCTCAAGGCCGGGCAGATTGACGTGATCGTCGCCGCGATGTCCGCCACGCCGGAGCGCGATAAGGAGGTGGACTTCACCGACAACTACTACATCGGCACCGACGCGATCTTGGTGCGCGAAGACTCGGACATCACCTTGAACTCCGCCGAGGACATGGCGAAGTACAAGATCGGGGTGCAGACCGGCACAGTCCACGAGACCTGGGTGCAAGAGAACCTGGTGGATAGCGGCAAGATGTCCGCCGACAACGTCTCGCACTACGACCGCGCTGAGTTGGCCATCGCCGACTTGAAGAACGGGCGCGTTGACGTGGTGGCGATGGATTACTACGCCGCGCAGGCTTACATCAAGCAGGGCGGCATCAAGCTCGCGCTCAAGCAGAATCT
>WFQZ01000142.1 GCA_015486785.1 Thermoflexales bacterium | reverse complement strand
GGACAGTGATCGTGGCCCGAAAGCGGCCCGCGTGACGCCTGTGTAGCTTGGTTTTAATACCCAAAAGCCGCGAGAATCTCTCGCGGCTTTTTTTTGTGCCTAGACTTCGCGGCTCAGGCGATAGCCCACGCCAAACACGGTGAGGATGTAGCGCGGATGGGCCGGGTCCGGCTCGATCTTGTGCCGCAGGTTGTGGATGTGGACATCCACCGTGCGCTCAACGCCCTCGTAGAAGCCCAGGTTGGCCGCCTCTAAAAGTTGCGCCCGGCTGAGCACTTGCCCGCGATGGCGTACTAACGTGTGCAGCAACTCAAATTCCGTGGGCGTCAAGGACACCGGCTCGCCCCGCACAGAACATTGATGTGCGCTGACGTTGAACGTGACTTCGCCGAAGGTGTAAATCTGGGCTTCCGGGGTGGGGGAGGTGTGAGCGCGGCGCAGCACCGCTCTGGCCCGTGCCACCAGCTCGCGGGGGCTGAAGGGCTTGGTGACGTAATCATCTGCTCCTAGCTCCAGCCCGATCAATTTGTCCGTCTCGTCGGCCCGCGCCGTGAGCATGATGATGGGCACGTCTGATTCGCGGCGCAGCGTGCGGCAGACATCCAGCCCGTCCATCTCCGGCAAGCGCAAATCCAGGATGATCAGGTCGGGCGATTCGCGGCGGGCCAATTCCAGGCCGGTGAGGCCGTCGGAGGCGGTGAGCGTTTCAAACCCGCTGTTTTTGAAGTAGCGGCTCACGCCTTGCGCGATGCGCGGCTCGTCGTCAATGATCAAGACCTTCATTTACATCCACGAGGGTTTTTCTTGCGGCTTCGCCGATGGCTGCCGTCCATACGTGAGCACCAGCTCCAGCAGCTTATGCCAGTGTGCCGCTTGCAAATCGCGGGCGCGGAATCGCCAGCTCCAGTTTTGCCCGAACCGCCCCGGCGTGTTCATCCGCGCCTCTGAGCCTAGTCCCAGCACGTCTTGCAGTGGCACGATGGCCAGCACGGCCACCGAGCGATAGGCCAGGCGGATCAACGCCCAATTGATTTCCTCGCTGAGCGGCCCTAAGTACCGCCACGTGGCCTGTTTTTCCGTCTCGTTGCGGCTGGTGAACCATCCTTTGGTGGTGTCGTTATCGTGCGTGCCGGTGTAGACGACCGTATGCGGGGTGTAATTGTGGGGCAGATACTGGTTCCCCGCGTCGGTGGCGAAGGCGAATTGGAGGACTCTCATCCCCGGCAGCGAGAATTGATCCCGCAAGGCCTCCACGTCGGGCGTGATGTGGCCTAGGTCCTCGGCGATGAGCGGCAGTTCCCCCAGGGCCGCTTCCAGTGCGTGGAACAGTGCCTCCCCGGGGCCGGGCTGCCATTGCCCATTGACCGCCGTCGGCTCGCCGGCCGGCACTTCCCAGTAAGCCGCGAACCCCCGGAAGTGATCCAGGCGGATCAGGTCAACCATCGTCAGGGCCTGCTGCATGCGGGCGATCCACCAAGCGTAGCCGTCCTCGGCCATCACCTCCCAGCGGTACAGCGGATTGCCCCACAACTGCCCCGTGGGGCTGAAGTAATCCGGCGGCACCCCGGCGACCGCCGTCGCCAACCGATGCTCATCGAGCATAAACAGCTCTGGGTGTGCCCACACATCCGCGCTATCGTAAGCCACGAAGATCGGCACATCCCCGATGATCTGCACGTTGTGTTCGTTGGCGTAACGTTTTAGCTCCGTCCACTGGCGGAAAAATTGAAACTGCTCGTACTTATGGACGAACAACACATCATCCAATCGCTCGCGCCACTCTGCAATCGCCTCCGGCTGGCGCGAGGCCAATTCCCACTCCCACGTGTTCCACATCGCCCCGTCGTGGGTGTCTTTGAGGGCCATAAACAGCGCGTAATCCTCCAGCCAGGATTGATTGGCCGCGCAAAATTCGGCGAAAGCCTGTTGCAACTCCGCCTTCCCGTGCTCGCGGAAACGCCGTGCGGCTCGCCGTAACACCGCTTGCTTAAACGTGATCACCGGCCCGAAGTCCACCCGATCCTCGGGGAAGGGCGGGGCCTGCGCCAGGTCATCGGCGGTCGCATCTCCATCCGCAGCCAGCCAGTCTAGGTCAATCAACAGTGGATTCCCGGCGAAGGCGGAAAAACAAGCGTAAGGGGAATCGCCGTAGCCGGTGGGGCCTAGGGGTAAAATCTGCCAGTAATGCTGACCGCTTTGGGATAGAAAATCTACGAAGCGATAGGCGGCCTCTCCGAGATCTCCGATTCCATATCTGCCGGGCAGTGACGTGGGGTGCAATAAAATGCCTGCTGCGCGTGGAATGTGCATGCTCCTCTCCCTTCACAAAAGTTGAGGCGAGTATACGTTGAAGTAAGAGTAGGGCAAACGGTGCGCTACAGGTTGTTACTCGCCCAGCGACTCCAGGCGGCGGGTTTGTTCGTCTGCGGTTAGGGCGTCGA
This sequence comes from Thermoflexales bacterium, assembly GCA_015486785.1. Lineage (GTDB taxonomy): Bacteria > Chloroflexota > Anaerolineae > B4-G1 > SLSP01 > S014-19. Next base: position 2,956 of record WFQZ01000142.1, on the reverse strand, counting down.
TGAAGTCGTCTAAGTCCCCATCCAGCACCCCGGAAAGGTGGTAATTGCTCATCCCGATCCGGTGATCGGTCACCCGGTTCTGCGGATAGTTGTAGGTGCGGATTTTCTCGCTGCGCTCGCCGGTGCCTACTTGGGAGCGGCGGGCGTCCTTGAGTTCTCGTTCCTGCTTCTGCTGCTCGGCCTCGTAGAGCCGCGCTCGCAAAACGGCCATCGCCCGCAGTTTGTTTTGGGTCAACGACCGCTCACTCTCGCACGTGACGACCATTCCTGAGGGCTTGTGGACGATACGCACCGCCGTATCGTTCTTCTGCATGTGCTGTCCACCCGGCCCGGATGAGCCATAGGTGCTGATCTCCAAGTCTTTCTGGTTGATCGTGATCTCCACATCATCCACCTCCGGCAGCACGGCGACGGTGACGGTGGAAGTATGAATCCGCCCGCTGGATTCGGTGACCGGAATGCGCTGGACGCGGTGGACGCCGCTCTCGTACTTGAGCCGTGAGTATGCGCCCCGACCTTTCACCATAAAGATGATCTCCTTGAAGCCCCCGATGCCGGTGCGGTTTTCGCTGATGACCTCCACCTTCCAACCGCTCTGTCGCTCCGCGTAACGGGAGTACATACGGAACAGATCCGCGGCGAACAATCCCGCCTCATCCCCGCCTGCGCCGGCGCGGATTTCCATAATCACGTTCTTCTCATCCCGTGGGTCCTTGGGGATGAGCAGCTTCTGGATGTGTTGCAACAGCTTGTCCTGCTCCTCGGTCAGCGCGGTAAGTTCCTCTTCTGCCAGTTCCCGCAGCGCGGGATCCGATTCGTCTTGCAGCATCTCCTTCGTGTCTGCCAATTCCGCTTCGATCTGCCGGTAACGTCGGTACAGCTTGACGATCTCGTCCAAGTCTGAACGCTCTTTGGCGTACTGGGCCACCTTCTCGTAATCCTGGGCTACCTCCGGATCGGACATCAAGCGCGTCAATTCGTCGAAGCGTGCCTGGATCGCGTCTAACTGTTCCTTCAAGCGTTCTTTGTTCATTGGATTCACCTTTCTGGCATAACAAACGGCCCGTGGCAACGGGCCGTTATGTGTGTTCCCGATGGGCCTACCAGGATTCGAACCTGGAACCGACCGGTTATGAGCCGGCAGCTCTAACCATTGAGCTATAGGCCCTTTCAAAGAGCGGGCGACGGGAATCGAACCCGTATCATTGGCTTGGAAGGCCAAGGCTTTACCATTAAGCCACGCCCGCAGTGCGGCGCACATTATACCACAAGTCCTAAGTTAAGACAAAGTCAGATGTCTCATCGTCCTCTGGCAATTTTAAGGTATAACCATGCATTTGGAGGCGACTTATGCGTATTGCTCTGCGGGTATGCTTCAGTTTGGCAGTTCCATTTTTGTTGATCATGATCGCCGTGCGGGCGGTTACGTTGCCCTGGTATCCGGCGTGGGAGTACCGGCAAGCGGATTTCCCGCCCGATCCGTTGGGGATGAGCGACGCGGATCGGCTGGCGTTGGCGCAAACGTGCATTGATTTCCTCAATCTGCCCGGTGGTGGGGTGGGGCTGCGTCCGGCGCGGCTGCCTGATGGCAGCCCGGCCTTCAATGAGCGAGAATTGCAGCACATGGATGATGTGAAATCTGTGTATGATCGGCTCACCGTGTTCGCAGCGGCTCTGCTCCTGGGGATCGTCCTGGCCGGATGGTGGATCGTGCACCGCTGGGGCCGGGCCGAGCTGGGCGTGGCGTTGTGGTCAAGTGGCGCGGTGACGTTGGCCTTGCTGATCGCGCTGGGGCTGTGGATGCTCACCGGCTTTGAGCAATTCTTCACCGACTTCCATCATCTGTTCTTCAGCGGCGGGAGCTGGCTCTTTGCGTACACCGACACCCTGATCCGCCTGTTCCCGTTGCCCTTCTGGCAAGATGCCGGCTTGCTGGTTGCCAAATCGGTGGGCGGCGCGGGGCTGATTTTGATCGCTGTGGGCCGCCGGCTGGCGCGATAAGCGCGGGTGCTCGTTTGAGGCTTGCTCAACGGGTCAAGAAGACCGCTGCTACGAGCAAAGCCCCGGTGGCCGTGAGCAACGCCCAATTCTCGCGTGCGGCACTTTTCCACTCGCCGGCGGTCAACAGGAACGGGGCGATGCTGGCGGGCACAAATGCTTGATGCAGCATCTTCTGGAACGTCGCGATGTCCGGCGGGCGGTCGTCCGGGTGGATCGCCATCGCGGCCAGCAAGGCTCGCTCCACGCCGGGGCTGATGTGCGGGTTGATGTCGCGGGGCGGCACCAGCGAAGCCGGATTCAAAAACCGCTCGTGCGCTGTGGCCGGTGGCCTTCCGGTGAGCAAGTGGTACAGCGTCGCGCCGAGCGCGTACACATCGCTGCGGATGTCGGTGTGGGAATCGTCCCCGCCGTACTGCTCCAAGGGCGTGTAGGCCGCGGTCCCGCGCCCCTGAATCACGGTGATCGTGCGGGTTTCATCGCCGGTTAGCAGCTTGACCAATCCGAAATCCACCAACTTGAGCAGCCCCGACGGAGTCAACTTGATATTGGACGGCTTGATGTCGCGGTGTAAAATCGGTGGAGTCTGGCGGTGCATATACGAAAGCGCGTCGCACAACTGATCCGCCCAATCCAGCACCTGAGTTTCTTCCAAATGCACCTTTTCGCGGCGGGCCTTATCCAACACGATGTGTAAATCGTTGCCGGGGACGAAATCCATCACCAAGTATTCGCGTCCGGCCTGCGTAAAATAATCGGACACCTTGGGCAAATTGGGGTGATCCAGTCGGGCGAGCACGGAGGCTTCTTGTCGGAACTGATCTTGGATTTGGGTGAGATTCTCAGGAGCCAGCTCCGGGTCTGGCGCGATTTCCTTGATCGCGCAGATCCGCCCGGTGAGCAACGTATCCTCGGCGCGATAAACGGCACCCATGCCGCCTTGCCCGATAGGCCCGGC
>WFQZ01000141.1 GCA_015486785.1 Thermoflexales bacterium | reverse complement strand
CGCCACTCACGCCGCACACTTCGGGACGCTCGCTGGCCGGTAAGACGGTCTATGTGAGCGCGGGGCATGGCTGGCAGTGGAACGGATGGGCTTGGCGCACGCAACGAGCTGTCTATCAAGGGCTGATTGAGGATCACAACAACGCCGAGGCGGTAGATCAATACTTGATCCCGTATTTGGAGCAGGCCGGGGCGACGGTCATTCCGGTGCGCGAGCGAGATTGGAATCACGTGCGGCGGATCGCCGATAACGAGACCACCTCCCCCGGCTATCACGAGCGCGGAACGTGGATCACCGGCACGTATGGCGTGGGCTATGACGGAGGCCGTTACCGCTTCTCCCTCACCGTGACGCGCACGGCGACGGCGACGGCCACCTGGACGATCTCGGTGCCGGTGCGCGGCGATTACGCGCTCTACGCTTGGGTGTACCCCGGCGGCAATCGCGCCCCGGATGCGCATTACACCGTGCAGCACGCCGCCGGGCGGAGCGAGGTGACGCTCAATCAGCGCGTCCACCCCACCACGTGGCGTTATCTGGGCACGTTCCCTTGTGCCGCCGGTTGGCTGACGGTCACGCTGGATAATCACTCCGCCGGCGCAGGCACGGTGGTGATTGCCGACGCGCTGCGCTTGGGCGGCGGGTTGTTTGACGACCTGCACGGCATCGAGACCACGGCTTCCGCTCCACCGGACAAGCCGTGGTGGGAAAGTGCCACTTACTACTACAGCCAATGGATGGGTCTCGACCCGGATGACTGGAAGGATGACAACGGCGGCAACTTCAACGACGTGGTCGCCCGTCCGATGTATGCCCGCTGGCAGCACAAGGGCGCGGGCGAAGATGCCGTCTACATCGCCTGGCACACCAACGGCTACAACGGCACCGCGCGGGGGACCGAGTCCTACGTCCACAACGGCGACACCTATTCGCGCACCGAGCAGAGCGAATCGTTGCAGTCCGCGCTGCACAGCGAGTTGATCCACGATATCCGCACCGGCTGGGATGCAAGTTGGACCGACCGGGGGCGGAAGCAGGCGAATCTGGGCGAACTGCGCTTGTTGTGGGATGACGACCCGGCGGTGCGGATGCCCGGCACGCTCTTTGAAGTGGCGTTCCACGATCAGCCGGAGGATGCTGCCGCGCTCAAAGACCCGCACTTTGAGCAATTGGCGGCCCGCGCTCTGTACCAAGGGTTGGTGCATTACTTTGAGGCGCGGGACGGGGTGGATATGGTGGAGCTTCCTGAGCCGCCCACCCATCTGCGCGTGCAGAATGTGGGCGCGGGGCGGGTGCGGGTTTCGTGGTCGCCTTCGCCGACGGATACGCAAGGGTTGTTGGGGGACGCGGCCACCGGCTACGAGCTTTTCACCAGCCCGGATGGCTTCGCTTGGGGTGCGCCGCTGGCCGTCAGCGGGACGGTGGTCACGTTGACCGATCAGCCGTTGGACAGCACGCTCTACGTGCAAGTGCGGGCAGTCAACGAGGGCGGCGTTTCCTTCCCCACCGAGGTGCTGGGCGTGCGGGTGGGGACGCCGTCGCTGCTCATCGTCAACGGGTTTGATAAGCTGAACGCGACGGAGTTGATAACGGATCACGATCCGGTGGAAGGGGACAATCTGCGGATGTGGCTGGCGCAGATGAACCGGCGGGATTATGTGGTGGCGCACGGGGACGCGCTTCCGGTCACGGTGGCTTGGGATAGTGCCAGCAATGAGGCGGTGCAAGCGGCTCAAGTCGCGCTGCCGACTTACCCGCTGGTGGATTGGCTGTTGGGGCGCGAGTCCCTCGCCGAGGACGGCACGCTTAACGGGGCGGAGCGGGACGCGCTGACGGATTATCTGGCGGCGGAGGGCAACTTGCTGATCAGCGGCAGCGAGTTGGCGTGGGATTTGGGGGATCAGGGGCGCGACCCGACGTTCCTGCGGCGGCAACTGCACGTGGCTTATCGCGCCGATGCTGCGGCCACCCACGAGGTCACGCCGACCCGCAGCGGAGTCTTCGCCGGGCTGGGGCAATTCACGTTCGGCGATGCCTCGGTGTACCAAGTGGATTCGCCGGACGTGCTCAGCCCCACCGTCGGGGCCGCCGTCGCGCTGAGCTACACAAGCGGGAGCGACGGCGCGGCAGCGGTGCAGTATCGCGGAGCGTGCAGCCACACGCTGGTGCTGGGCTTCCCGCTGGAGACGATCCCGCTGTCGGCGCGGCGGGCGGTGTTCTCGCGGAGCGTGGCCTTCCTGGGCGAATGCCTGCCCCAGGTGGACATCTTGACCCCGCAGGCGGGCGCGGTGTACAGCCGCACGCCGGCCTTCGCCGGGCGGAGCGAGCGTGGTGGCCTCCTGGGCGTGGCGGTGCAAATCCGGCAGGCGGGCCGCTACTGGACGGGCCGCGCGTGGGGTGAGCCGACGTGGCTTTCGGCCACGGGCACGATTTCGTGGACTTACCCGCTGCCGTCGCTGGCGGATGGGTTCGCGGCGGTGCGGGCCAAGCCGATTGCCACGCAGACGTTGGGCGTCACCGCGTGGGTTACTTTCACCTACGATGCCACGCCGCCCGCCGCCCCGCAGCCGCTTGATCCGCCCGGCGGCGGCTCGTTGACGCTGCAACTGACGACCCTCCGTTGGCGTGCGCCGCAGGATGAATCGCCCTTGCGCTATCAAGTGGAGGTGGACGGAGTGCGCTACGAGACGGACGCGCTCTTGCTCTCGCTGGATTTGCCTTGGGGGACGCACACTTGGCGCGTGCGGGCGATAGATACCGCCGGAAATATCGGCCCGTGGAGCGGATGGTACTCCTTCACCATCGTCCCCCCGCGCCACGACTTGTTCCTGCCGTTGCTCCTGCGGGGATGACGTTTCAGGTGTGACGCACTCCCAAAGTGCGTCGCACCATCCTTCTGTCAAAATGGCGGCAAGGTTTTGCCGTTCCTCTCCCCATCAAGACACTTCCGAGATACGTTTGTGCTAAAGTGTGTTTGTTGCCCGGATGGGCCAAACACGCTTTAGCACGCTTCTTTTCCCCTCTCGTTGTTACCCATTGGGCAAACACATCAAATGTGGCACGGCCCTATCCCTTCGCCGATCCTGCGTGCCGGGTGGAATCTCATTCAACCGGCCTCGTGCGAGGCCGCAAGTGGCGGCGGATTATGTCCAATGAGGAATGCCGTAGCAATTCGTTTGTAGTGCGCATCTGGCAGGAACAAGCAGATGGGAAGCAAAGCCCGTTCCTGTGGCGGGGCTGGATTCAACACGCTTTCACCGGGCAGGTTTTTTATTTTCACTCCATCAACGATATGCTGACCTTCATTGAGGACTATACCGGCCCGCTTCATAAGGAAGCGTCAGGGGAAGAAAAGGAGGACGTATGAACCAATGTCAGCCTTAGTGCGAACGCGAAGTTGAATTTATGTAACTGCTCAGCCTGAGGTCATGCAGGCATTAACTAGGAGGGTCAGATGAAACACAGAGTGCATGTCAGTTTGGCGATAGCTTTTGGCGTGGCGTTGCTCTTGGTCGGCGGCATTGTGGCCGTCGGTCAAGCGCAGTCTCTGGGGCCGCAAGGGACGATGGCCCCTCAAGCCGCCGTGGGGAACGATTTCACTTACCAAGGGCGGCTGATTCAGAACGGCAGTCCCTACAGCGGCACGTGCGATTTCCGCTTCACGTTGTACAGCGGCGGGATGATCCCCGCCTCGGTGGGCGGGCCGGTGGAAAAGACCGGCGTTCAGGTACAAGATGGCTATTTCACCACCATGTTGGATTTCGGCTACGGTGCTTTCACCGGCGAGAGCCGCCAACTGGGGATTGAGGTGCGTTGTCCGAGCGGCAGCGGCAGTTACACCGCGCTCGGCGATTATGCTCCGATCAGTGCTGCGCCCTACGCCCTTAGTTTGCAGCCGGGGGCAGTGATCAGCGGGAGTTACAGCGCGCTTGATGGGGCTATCTTGAGCGTCAACAATACCTACGGTGGTATATTCGCCAGTTACGGCATCAAGGGCACCTCGCAGGATGTCGGCGTGCTGGGCGTCGGGTCGCCGGGGGTGCAAGGTGAAACGACCTCCGATGCCGGAGTCCATGGCGTGGCAAGTGCTGCCAGCGGCGTCAATTACGGCGTCTACGGCGAGAGTTCCAGCAGCGCGGGGTATGGCGTCTACGGGAAAGCGGCTCATCCCTCCGGCGGCTACGGCGTCTACGGCGAGAGTGCCGCCGGTTACGGGGTCTATGGCAAAGCCACGCCCCCGGATGGATACGCTCTTTACTCAGAGGGCAACACCATGGTGAACGGCACGCTCTTCTGGAAGCCGCTCACCAGCTGCATTTCCATCCCGCCGGCGGCGTTTATCCCTTCGGACGAGGGGTATAACTTTACCAATGACGGCATTTCTCTCACGATAGGGAGCGCGACTCCCAACCAGCAGACGTGGCTGGCGCCGGTGCAGTTGCCGCAGGGGGCAACCGTGACCAAGTTCACCTTCTATTGGAGTAACCCCTCTAACTCTGTCCAGGGCAGTGCGACTCTCTATCGCACCGACTTGATGGGGGGTGAAGTGGAAATGGCTACAGCCTCCACTACCACCAGTGGCGACCCGACCTCCTCCGCCGACGACACTATTTCTTACGCCGCAGTTGATAACACTCAGTACGGCTATTACATCAAGCTGCTTTTGCGCCAGGAGGACGGTGCGGTAGCTCTCTACGGCATCACCATTGAGTATACCGTCTCGCAGCCGTATTAGCTCGCTGACAAGCGAAGGAGAAAGGAGTCCGATCATGACTAAACAAAAGATAGTCCTTTTGGGCCTCGCGTTGCTGCTGGGCTTGGGAGTGG
>WFQZ01000140.1 GCA_015486785.1 Thermoflexales bacterium | reverse complement strand
GCCGCCCACGCACAGCGAAAGCCGCCCAGGCCGGTTCTTTGGTAGACGAAGAAGCCGCCAGCAGTCCCCGCATCGTGACGTTGCGCCCGAACCTAGACCAATTGCCTCGGTTGTAGGTGCGCAGACGGGTCAAGGCATCCGGCTGCCAGGGACGAACCTTTGGCATCAAGGACTCCACGACGGCGGCTAACTCCGCCGCGTTCTTAGGCTGCTGACCGACCTTAGCGACGATGAGGGCGACAACAGCGACGATCAAGACGAGCATAATGCCCATAAAGCCGACCATACAGATCATCAAAGTAAGCGATTCCATTGGACCTCCTAAATCCCCCGCGCTTAGTAACTGCTCAGCCACCCATCAGCCCCGCGTTGAAACGTCGGGCTTTGCGAAAGTCTCGGCGTAACTTTGCCAAAGTCTCGGCGTGATCTTGTGAAAATCTCGGTGTAACTTTGCGAAAGTCTCGGCGTAATTTTGCGAAAGTCTCGGCGTGATCTTATGAAAGTCTTGGCGTAACTTTGTGAAAGTCTCGGCGTGATCTTGTGAAAGTCTTGGCGTAACTTTGCCGAGGTCTCGGCGTAACTTTGTGGTTACCGTGCTTATCTCAATCAGTGATTCCGCACCACCAACGGCACGTAGATGCGGTTGGCCTCCGCCAACTGCCCCCACGTCGCGCCCGCGATGGCCGGGTCGTTGAGCAAGGGGACGATGTTGTTCGTGTCAGGCGCACCGCTCTCGTTCACCGCGATTTTGAGCAGGGCACGCTGCTCCGGTTCCGCGGTGCGGTACGTATGCAGCACGTAGAGCAGCCACTTACCGTCGGGACTCCAACCGTACAGGTCAAGACCGTAAGTCTCATCTGAGGTGGCCGGATAGGTCACGCCGCCGAGATAGGTGCCGCCGGCGTCAACGACGGCAATCACCGGATTGCCGTTGTAGTATGCGTCGAAGGCGAGGTAACTCTCATCGGGCGACCAGAAGACCTCCGCCACCAGCGAACCGCTCCATCCCGTGCTGTTCAACAGGTCAACCAACAGTTGCTTGTTGTTGCCGTCCTCGTCGGTCACGTAGATGCCGTTGTGATTGTTGTTCCCCACGCCGCAGCCCTCTTGGTAATCGTAGATGGCGATCTTGCCGCTGAGAGACCCCACGTCGAAAGCGTCCACGGAGGGCACGCCGGTACACAAGTCCGCCTGCGAAGTGTAGATGTCGTGCTGCGCCGAAAAGTTCAGGTCGGTCCATTGGATTTTGGTGTTGGTGAAGCGGTAGTAGATGCGGTCACCGTAGGCCACGGGGTGCTCGAAGTTCATCCGGGCGGTGCTGTCGGGCGTCAGCGTCAGACCGGTATTGTCCACGCCGGACACCACGTTGACGGTCGTCGAATCCCAAGCGTCCAGCGTGGGGCGATAGGCCATCAACCATCGCGCCCCCGGCGGCACGTTGTGAAAAGCGAAACTGCCGTCAACTGCTGAGTAGACCATGTCCATCCCCTCCAGGTAGACCGGACAGTTTCCCCACGCGCTGCCGTCGCCGTGTTGGACAGAGCCGGAGACGGTGCTGTTGCCGCTCTCGCCCCAGATGCCGGACTCCGGGCCGGGGGTGATCTGGTCCAGCCCGCTGCCGAATGAGGTGATGCGGAACACATTCCGCCGCGCGGGGGTGTAGATGTAGGCGTGCTCCGAGTGGAAGTAGACGTGCTTGCCGTCCGCGCTGATGCGCGGCCCGTAGATTTCCCCCGTCGTGAACTTGGGGCTGCTGTGGAAGTCGAACAACCTGGTCTTGCCGCTGCCGTCGGGGTTCAGGGTGTAGAGCGTGTGGTCAGAGTCGCTGTTGGCGATGGAGACCAGAATCTTCTCCTCTGTCTGGGCGGGTGTCGCCACTCCTGCCGGGGAGGACACCAGTCCCAGCACCAGGACCGTCAGCAAGACAACCTGCCAGGCTATCGTTTTCATCACTTCCCCCGTGTCGTTGCCCTCCCGCAAGTTCGACGACCTGCGGGAGGGCAGTCTGCGTCACATCCGCCTAGTGATTGCGCACCACCAGCGGCAGGTAGAGATACTTCTTCTCGCTGCTGATGGAGACGGAAAGAGCATCGTTCGCCGTCCCGCCGCAGTTCCCGGCCATCACCGAGACCTGGTAACTGCCCTCCTGACTCCAGCGGTAAGTGGCGTGGGACGTCCCCTGCCCACCGACCAGGCCGTCGGACGACCAGGTGTAGTTGATGGGCGTGCTGGCGTTCGCCGGTTGCACGGTGGCGGTGAAGGCGTAGGTGGTGTCCGGCTCGCCGCTCGTCGGCCCGGCAAGCGTCACGCCGGTGACGGCTTCACAGGAGGTCGGCGGCTTACTGATGCTGATGTCGTGAGTGGCGGTGACCGTGCCGCCGCAGTTTTGGACTCTGAAGTTGATCGTCTTGGTGCCGGTCGTCGTCCATTGGTAAGTCGCCGTGAGCGTCCCCTGCCCGCTGAGCGGCGCCGGCGACCAGGTGTAGGTGAGCGGCGCGGTCGCCCCCGACGGCTCGTAACTGCCGACGAACTCGTACTGGATGTTGGTGTAGCCGCTCGTCAAGCCGCTGATGTTCGTTCCGGTGACGGCGACACAAGCCGAGGTGATGTTGACCTGCACACTGCCGTTGAAGTCCTGCCCGCCGCAGTTGCGGGCCGTCACCTGCACCGACTTGTTACCGGCGTCGTTCCAGCGATAGGTGGCCTGATTGCCGTTCGCGTTCACCAACTCGTCGGTGGACCAGGTGTAAGTGATGGGCGTGCTGGCGTTGGTCGGTGTGGGCGAGGCGGTGAAGGTCAACGTCTCCCCCGTGTTGCCCGACGAGGGCCCGGAAAGCCCGACGCCGGTCAACGGGACGCAGGCCGTCCCCCCGCCCCCGCCGCCGGTCCAGAATCCGCCGTAGAGCGTGTACCCGCCACCGCTGACCGTCCCGGCATCCGGCTGCCCGGCGGTGGAGAGCAGCGTGTACCCGCCGCCACTT
>WFQZ01000139.1 GCA_015486785.1 Thermoflexales bacterium | reverse complement strand
CGGATGTGCCGCACGAGTTCGCCGTCATCCCCGGCGTGCGGGAAGATGTGATCCAGATCATGCTGCAATTGAAGCAGTTGCGGCTGAAGATGGAAGGCGACAATCTGTTGTACATGACCTTGCGCGTTGAAGGGCCGGGGATCGTGACGGCGAGCGACATCATCGCTCCGCCGGAAATCGAAATCCTTAACCCGGATTTGTACCTCTTTACGGTGGACAGCGATGAAGTCCAGTTGGATTTTGAATTCACCGTGGAGAAGGGCCGTGGCTACGCTCCGGCTGAGTCGCAAGGCCGAAAGCCGATTGGTGTGTTGCCGGTGGATGCAATCTTCAGCCCCGTGCGGCGGGTGAACTTTGACGTGGAGCAGGCGCGGGTCGGGCAACTGACCAACTATGACCGTTTGACCATGGAAATTTGGACCGACGGTCGGGTCGCTCCGCTGACGGCACTCAAAAAAGCCGCTCGGATTCTAGTTTCACACCTGCGGCTGATCGCCGGGGCCGAATTCGAAGAACCCGATATAGTCGAGGTAGAAACATCAAAGGTGTCCATCCCTGATGAGGCTTATGCGATGCCGATTGAGGATTTGGGGGTGGGGGTGCGCGTGTACAACGCTCTGAAACGGACCGGCATCTCCAACGTGGGAGAAGTCTTGGAAATGTTAGCTCGCGGTCGTGACGCGATGCTGGCGATCAGGAACTTCGGCGAAAAATCGTTGGACGAACTGAAGGTGCAATTGCAAGCCAAAGGCTTCGCGCCGGTAGAAACAACGCAGGATTCTGAAGCGGCCTAGGGCTGCTTGGAGAATGTAGAAAACGATAGAGGAGGTTGAGGTATGCGACATCGTGTCGCGGGGAAGAAATTAAATCGCTCTGTGGGGCATCGGACCGCATTACGGCGGCACTTGGTGACGGAACTATTGCGCCATGAGAAAATCCGCACCACGCGAGCTAAGGCCGAGGCCATCCGTGGGCAGGCGGAAAAGATCATCACGCTGGCGAAGCGTGGCCTGGCAGCCGGTAAAGAAGACCCGGCGCGAGAAGTCTCTGCCCGTCGTCTGGCGGCGGCGCGGCTCAACGACCCGGCAATCGTGCAGAAGCTGTTTGCCGAGATCGCGCCCCGATATGAGAGCCGTCCCGGTGGCTACACCCGCATGCTCAAGCTGGGACAACGGAAAGGGGATGCGGCCCCGATGGTAATTTTGGCACTGGTCGAAGAAGAGTAGTTTTTAATCTTTGGGGGGAAGGTGCGCGTAAAAGCTCTGGTGAGCTATGATGGCACGGGGTACAGTGGCTTTCAATGGCAACAAAATGCCCCCACCATCCAGGCGGAGCTGGAACGAGCATTACAATCCCTCACCGGTACGTTTACACGGATTGTAGCTGCGGGACGCACTGATGCCGGAGTTCACGCCGAAGGGCAAGTGATTGTCTTTGATACGGAATGGCGGCATCCGTTAGAGTCGCTTCATCGGGGGCTGAACGCTCTGTTGCCTGCGCAAATCGCGGTGCTCGCACTGACGCCGGCCCCGGCGACCTTTCATCCGCGCTTTGACGCCCGGCGACGCTGGTATCGCTACACCATCTACCACGCTCCGGTGCGCGATCCATGGGCTGCCCGTGTCAGCTTGCACGTTCACCGTCCGTTGGATGTGTCGGCGATGCAGCAAGCGGCGGCGACATTGGTGGGGCGGTTTGACTTTAGCGCGTTCGGGTCGCCGCCGCAGGGCAACAATGCCGTGCGGGAAGTGTTCCGTGCGGAGTGGCACTCGCAACCGGCGGAGCATGGCGGGCAATGGCTATACTTTGACATTGAAGCCAATGCGTTTTTACGCCGTATGGTGCGCATGATTGTGGGAACGTTGTTGCGCGTGGGTTATGGCGTGCTTCCCCCTGGGGCCATGCATGACATACTCACCGCACGCGAGCGGCGGTTGGCCGGGCCGGCCGTCGCGCCGCAAGGCCTGTCTCTACGGGCCGTGGCTTATGATTCGTTATGATTGAACCGGTCGGACTATCCGACACACAGACTGTCTTTGGAGTTAGAAAAGTGAAACAAGCGAGAATTCATAAAACCTATGTAGCTAAACCTCACGAAGTGCAACGTAAGTGGTACGTCGTGGATGCAACCGACAAAACCCTAGGGCGGCTGGCTACGCAGATCGCTACGATCTTGCGTGGAAAGCACAAGCCGGAGTACACGCCGCACGTGGATGTGGGCGACTTCGTGATTGTGGTGAATGCGGAGAAAATCCGTGTGACCGGACGCAAGATGGATCAGAAACTTTACTATCGCCACTCCGGTTATCCGGGTGGTCTGAAGTCCACCACCTTGCGCCGGCAGCTTGAGCGTCACCCGGAACGGGTCATCAAGCATGCCGTCAAAGGGATGCTGCCCCATGGCCCGTTGGGACGTCAGATGTTCCGCAAGCTGAAGGTCTACGCCGGCCCGGAGCATCCTCACCAAGCTCAGCAGCCTCAACCCTTGGAGCTTTAAGGAGATCAGCATGTATTACGAAGGACTAGGACGTCGCAAGACAGCTACCGCGCGGGTACGTTTGTATCCCGATGGCACCGGCAGCTTCACCATCAACGGCAAGCAGACGCAAGAGTATTTTCACCGTGAATCTGACTGGCTGAATATGCAGTCCCCGCTGGCGGTCACCGGCACATTGGGCCAATTTGACGTGACAGTTCAGGTGAAGGGGGGCGGGATCACCGGCCAATCTGAGGCCGTGCGGATGGGGATCGCCCGTGCGCTGCTCAAGGTGAATCCCGAATTCCGTTCCGCGTTGCGCCAGGCGGGCTTTTTGACCCGCGATTCACGAATGAAAGAGCGCAAGAAGCCCGGACTTAAACGCGCCCGCAAGGCTCCACAATACACCAAGCGTTAAAGTCTGTGGCGTGATGGTCGGGCCGCTCAGTCGGTTGCCGATTCGGTCACTAGGAACAGGTAGACAGGCTGAATCTGTCTACCTGTTTGCTGTAGAGGGTTGATGGCACAGATCACGATTGTTGGGTTGGGGCCGGGGGAACGTCGCCAGTTGACGCTATCCGCTTGGGATGTGCTCGCGGCGGCGGATGAGGTATGGCTGCGTACTGCACACCATCCGGTGGTGGCGCACTTGCCGGAGCGGTTGTCGCTGCATTCCTTTGACTCGCTCTACGAAACGGCGGAGACGTTCGAACTGGTCTACCAAACCATCGTTGAGCGCGTTCTGGAGCTGGGGCAGCGCGAACAAGGCGTGATCTATGCTGTGCCGGGCCATCCGCTGGTGGGCGAGGCGACGGTTACCGGGTTGCTGGCGGCGGCGCGGCAGGCGGAGCTTTCGGTTCGCGTGGTGGACGGCTTGAGCTTCATTGAACCGGCCTTGACCGCCCTGGAGATGGACGCGCTGGACGGATTGCAGATCGTGGACGCGCTGGATGTGGCCGCCCGGCATCATCCGTTGCTGTTGCCCGATTTGCCCGCGCTGATCGCGCAGGTGTACAGCCGCACGGTAGCCTCGGAGCTGAAACTGGTGCTGATGAATCAGTACCCCGACGATCATCCGGCGGTGCTGGTGGATGCTGCCGGAACTGCGGCCCAATGGCTGCGGCGCGTTCCGCTCTACGAGATTGACCGGCACGAAGTCACGCCGTTGACCTCGTTGTACCTCGCGCCCACGCCGCCGGTGCAGAGCTTCGAGGGATTTCAGGATACGATTGCTCGCCTGCGTGCCCCCGACGGCTGTCCCTGGGATCGTCAGCAGACACACGCCAGCTTGCGCCCCAATTTGCTGGAGGAAACCTACGAGGTGCTTGCCGCCATAGATGCGGACGATGTGGCCGGGCTGCGCGAGGAGTTGGGCGATCTGCTGCTTCAAATCGTCCTGCAAACGCAGATCGCCATTGAAGACGGCGAGTTTTTGATGGGCGAGGTGATTGCCGACATTGACGCTAAGTTGAAACGCCGCCATCCTCACGTGTGGGGCGATGTGCAGGTGAACGACGCGGCAGAGGTGGGCGTCAACTGGGAGAAGCTCAAGGCGCAGGAGCGGGTCGACCGAGGGCGGGCGGATCGTTCTCCGCTGGATGGCGTGCCGCAAGCTCTACCGGCGTTGGCGCAAGCGGTAGCATACCTCAGCCGGGTGAAGAAAAGCGGTACGACCTTGCCCGATTCCTCATCCGCTATGCACGTGATTCAAGAATCGCTGGCCGCGCTCCAAGATGATCCGTCGCCGGAGGGATTGGGCGAGTTACTCTTTGCCGTTGCCACGTTGGCGCAGCACTGGGGGCTTGACCCGGAGAGCGCGTTGCGCGAGGCGAATCGTGCCTTTGCCGCGCGGTACGCCTCACGCGCGGATGAAGTCAATGAGCAGGCGCACCGGTAAGGTAACTACTCAGCCCGGCGTTTCAACGCGGGGCTGATGGATGGCTGAGCAGTTACCACAAAGTTACGCCGAGACTTTCGCAAAGCCCGGCGTTTCAATGCGGGGCTGATGGATGGCTGAGCAGTTCCCCGGTAAGTAGAAGACCTTCCGCGTGAAGGCCGGCCCCACAAAGCCAAAGATCGCCGTCAGCGCGACGAGCGTGTAGAGCAGTTCCCCTTTGATAGCCTCCTCGATTCTTCCTCAGCGATTTCCGAGTCTCCTGCGGTGAGCAACTAGCCATAATCCAAAAAATCGAGTATCATATTACTGAACCCCGGTGGGCTTGTTGTCCCTCACTCACAGCTATACCCGCTGGAGTACTTTTCTTCAACCCTCACCAATCCGGCTAGCACAAGGGCCAAGTAGTTGCCGACCACATCATGACTGCCCCCTACAACCGTAACCGGAAGCGGATAAGAGGTACTTAGTTCAAGGAGGAAGAGATGAATTCCCAACGTTTTTCTAAATCGGTGTATCGTGTGATTCGTGCTCTCGTTGTGCTGACCATGCTCCTCACTATGTGGACGCCGGCAACCTTGGCATCTTCTCCACCTGCGAACCGAACGCCATCGTTGCCATCGCTACAGACGTTTCCCTCCTGGTGGATGGCTCCAAGTGCTGCCCCGTGGCCCCAACCTTCCCTCCTGGCGGGCGGCTCCACCATCAGCGGCACGCTGACCTCCAGCGACACTTGGGGGCCGGGCACGATCACCGTCACCGGCGACATCACCATCACTTCCGGCGTGGTGATCACCGTCGCCGCCAACACCATCGTGCAGATGGCGACCAACGACGGCCTGAGCAGCGGCGTGGACACCAGCCGCGTTGAGTGGATCATCTCCGGCACGCTGCAAACCGGCGGCCCGGTCACGTTCACTTCCCAGGCCGCCTCGCCGGCCCCGGCTGACTGGTACGGCCTGCGGGTGATGAGTGGCGGTCAACTGACACTGGATGGCGTCACCGTCGAGTACGCCATTTTTGGCGTTGCCTTGGATCACAACGGGCCGGTCCAAATCGAGAACTCGACCCTCCGCTATCTGACCGACGACCCGAACGCGGTTCAACTCACCGCCGGCGTCCTGGGCGACGCTTCCACGAGCGGCGACCCGGCCGGCACCATCCTCATCTCCAACACCCGCATATACTCTGTTACCGGCCAGGCCGGGCTGGATGAATCGTTGGGCGGCCCTACTCTGGGCGCTTCCGCCTACGGCATTCTCCTGGCGAGCGCACCTCTCACTCCCACGCTCTTTACTCCCACTCTGCGGGCCAACACCATCTACTCCATCACCTCCGGGCGCGGCGGCGACGCGGACGTGGGCGCGATCCCACAAGCCGCGGACGGGGGTGAGGCTTTTGGCATCACCCTGCAATTGGACGGCGACTCCCCCGCTGTGGTGACGAGCAACACCATCCACCACGTCACCGGCGGGCGCGGCGGCGACGTCACCGCCCAGGTGCAGGGTGCCCTCGGCGGCTGGGCCCATCTGGCGGGCGGCATCTTTGTGAACGGCGGCTATAGCGTGGCGAGCATCGTGGCCAACACCGTCTATGCCGTCACCGGCGGACGCGGCGGCCAGGCCGGCTGGGATGCTGGCTCCAGCGGCGGGCTGGGCGCGGACGCGACGGGCATCTGGCTGGACTCTCTCCTCCAAGCCGATGTGCGCGTCAACACCGTCACCACTGTCACCGCCGGTACGGGCGGCGGCGGAATGAATGGCCCCGGCGGCGACGCGGGAGGCACCGGCGGCCCCGGTGGCTTTGCCTATGGCATCAAGCTGGATAATTTCGTCACCACCACCTTGCCCATCCAGGACAACGACGTGCGACAGGTGCAGGCCGGCGCGGGCGGGGACGGCGGCGACGGCGGTAACGGCAATACTACGCCCCCCGGCTCCGACCCTAACGGCGGCGCGGGAGGGGGGAGCGGCGCGGGCGGCAATGCCTACGGCATCCTCAGCCAGGGGTACAGCGCCCCACTGACCTTTACCAACAACCAGGTCAAGGGCGTCTACGCCGGTGATGGCGGCACGGGCGGCACGGGCGGCACAGCGGAGATTGGCTCTACCGGTGCTTCCGGCGGGCCGGGCGCGGCTGGCAGCCCAGGCGGCAATGTCTATGGGCTTTACCTCACGGCGAATGGAGCCTACACGCCCACCACCACCGTCAACACCCAGTTCGTCAGCGTGGCGTGGGCCGGTGATGGCGGCGCGGGCGGCGCGAGCGGCTGGAGCGAGGATGAGGGCTGGTCGCTTTCAGGCGGCAACGGCGACGACGGCGGCGACGCCTGGGGCATCCTGGCCGAGCACACCGTGGCCTTGATCCACGACGGATATGCTTTGTCAATACTCGGCGGCAACGGCGGGCGCGGCGGCAAGGGTAACGATGTGGCAGCCGAGAATGGCGGCGGCGTGGGGGGGCCCGGCGGCGGCCCTGGCGGCCCTGGCGGCAACGGCGGGCGCGGCACCGGTATTGAGGTGCAGAGCGATGGCTCACTGGTGGATCCCACCAGCGTGCGCTCCGTCTGGGGCGGCTATGGCGGCACGGGCGGCGCGGGCGGCACGGACGATGAAACCCGCGCTGCTACCCCCACCGGTGATGTACTGGGCGGCGCGGGCGGGAACGGCGGCGCGGGCGGCGTGGCGTGCGGTTACTATAACAACGGCGGCGCGCGGGTCACGTTCCAGAACGTGACCGCCAATTATGTCTGGGGCGGCTGGGGCGGCGCGGGCGGCGCGGGCGGCGCGGCTGTTGGTGCCGCAAGCGGTGCTGGGCCGTCCATGTCCCTTGGCGGCATCGGCGGGAACGGCGGTGCGGCGGGCGCGGCCTACGGCCTGCACACCACAGGCTTAACCCCCACAGTCGAGCTGCTGAAAGCCAGCGAGATATACGGCGGCGCAGGTGGCGCGGGCGGGCGCGGCGGCAACGCACAGGATGAGAAAAACATCCAGTCTCCTCCCGGCGGCGCGGGCGGTATGGGCGGCGATGGCGGCGCGGCCTACGGGTTGCGCAACGAGGACGGCGG
>WFQZ01000138.1 GCA_015486785.1 Thermoflexales bacterium | reverse complement strand
GGTCAGCGATGCGCCCGGCTCTAGCCGAGGCTGAAATTGGCGGTCGTAAAAGACACCGTCCTCCCAAGCGTCGCCGGTCTTGTCGGTGATGAGAAAGCGCACATCCAGCAGCGAAAGCCAGCGGCCTTCGGGGATAGCGGTCAGATTCTCGCGCAAACGTCCGTCCGGCGTGCCGCCGGGGAGCAGCAGCCGCGAGAAGGTGACGTAGGGCTGCAAGGGCAGCAATCCGCC
This sequence comes from Thermoflexales bacterium, assembly GCA_015486785.1. Taxonomy (GTDB): domain Bacteria; phylum Chloroflexota; class Anaerolineae; order B4-G1; family SLSP01; genus S014-19. The sequence continues at coordinate 6,383 of WFQZ01000138.1, read as the reverse complement.
ATCGTAGCCGTCCACCGCCGGCACCTGGAAGGCCAGCGAGAGATTGGGCGCGAGTACCTCGCGTTGCTTGAGAGCTACTTCATAGGCCCACAGAGCTTGGGGCGCGAGCACCGGCCCGTACAAGGCTTCTAGCTCCGCCTTGTCGCCTGGGTCAAAGAGGGTTTGCGAGATGCTCAAGTAGCGTCCGGGGATCGGCTCTTCTTGAGCGGCGGCGATGAGGTGCGCCATTGCCGGGCGGAAGTCGGTATAGGCGCGGGGCGCGGTGGCGTGCGCGTAAGGCATCGCCGTAGCGGAGAAGGCCAGTTCCAGGAAGATGAGCAGGCACGCGCCCCCGGCGAGCCTGGGGCGGAGCGCATGCCGTTCTGTTGATGTCAGCCCTTGCCCCACGAGCTGCGCTCCGGCCAGCACGTAGAGCGCGAGATAACGCGCCGGAGCGCGGAACTGCACCGTCCCCGGCAGGCGCAGTTTGACCGCCGCCAGGTACAGGGGATTGTAGCCGCCCAGTGCCAGCAGCAGCCCGCTGCCGCCCACGATCACCCAGGCGGCGGAAAGTAGCCACCGTTGGCGGGCCGTGCGACGGGTCTGCCAGCGGCGCAAGAGTCCCCAGCCGCCGATCCCCCAGGCCGCGATCCCCAGATAGGCCACGCCTTCCGGCAGCAACGGCGGGAGCAGGTAGGGCGGGAGCAGGGCGCGGGGCAAGTCCCACGGCGGGACGGAGAAGGAGACCGCTTCGCGCCAATCAAGCCCGCCGCTGCGGGTGGAGTAGTGCGCCAGTACGAAGGTGGGCCAGAGTTGCACCAGCGCGACCACGAAGGCCAGCGTCAGGGGCAGCAGCGAGCGCACCGTGCGGGTGAGCGGTTCGCCGTTCAGCGCGGCCCACGTCACCCGCCAGATGAGCACGCCCACGCCGGCGATGAAGGCGGTCTGTGAGTGTCCGGCCAGCAGGATCAGCGTCAACGCGCCCACGGGAATCCAGCGGGCGGCGGCTGGGTGGGCCGCCTGGGGATGGGTCTCCGGCGGCCAGAAGAGCAACGGCATCCACGCCAGCCCTTGCAACTGGTTGAGGTGTTCCCCTTGGATGCCCAGATACCCGCTTCCGGCGTACAGCAATCCGCCGGCCGCCGCGCCCCAGCGGGATGCGCCCCAGGCGCGGGCCAGCAAGTAGCTGTTGCCCGCCGCCAATCCCCAGTGCAGCAGGACGCTCCAATGCAGGGTGCGGGTCATGCCGGCCAGCGTGGGCGGGGAAAGTGCCCACAACAGCCAGTTGAGCGGGTAGAAGACGCCTACTTGGGAGTTCGCCAGCAGCGGCGCGCCGGTGAACAGGTACGGATTCCACAAGGGCAATTCTCCGTTGTGCCAGGAGCGCACCGCCGCCGTCCAATAGGGGAAGAAGTAGGTTTGCAGGTCGCCGCCCGCCAGCACCAGCCCGGCGATCAATTGCCGGTAGATGAAGGCCAATCCGAAGACGGTGAACAGCGCGGGCAGCCAGTTCGTCCGATGGGGCTGCGTATCAGTCACTACTCCAACCTCTGCCGGAAGAGGCGCGAGGCCAGCACCATGATGACGACGGCGTACACCAGCAAGATCAGCGAGTTTTTCCACAGCACCTCCAGCCCCACGCCTTTGGTGATGATCCCGCGAGCGATGGGCACGAAGTGCGTCAAGGGGAACAGGTCGCCGACGGCCTGGATGAGCGGCGGGGTGGTGTAGCGCGGGAGGAAAGAGCCGCCGAGCATCATACTCACCAGCATCACCAGACCCACCAGTTGTTGGGACTGGCGTTGGGTTTGGGAGATGGTGGAGATGAGGATGCCCAAGCCCAGGCCGCAGAAGACGTAGATCAGCGAGAGGCCCAGGAAGAGCCAGAAGTTCCCTTGGAAGGGGACGCCGAACCAGAAGACGCCCACGCCGACGACGGTGAGCATGTTGACCATCGCCAGCACCAGGTTGGGGGCGATTTTGCCCAGCATCAGCTCCCCGGAGCGGATGGGCGTGACCAGGATTTGCTCAATGGTGCCGGTTTCGCGCTCCCGCACGACGGCGGCGGCGGTCATGGCGATGCTCTGGGTATCCAGGATCATCGCAGCCATGCCGGGGATGATGAACCACAGGTCTTTCATATTGGGGTTGTAGAGCACGCGCACCCGCACATCAAGGGGCTGCAAGTTGCTCAGGTGGGCGCCCCAGCCGGAGCGGGTGATCTTTGCCAGCAGCACGTCCGAGGCGTGCATTTGGCCGATGTTGAGCGCGGCGTTGTAGGCCGATTGCGCGGTGAACAGGTCGGAGCCATCCACCAGGAACAGCACTTGGGCCGAGCTTCGTTCCACTTGCGCGGCGAAGTCCGAGGGGATGACCAGCCCGGCTTGGGCGCGGCCTTCGTCAATGGCGCGGACTACTTCCGCTTGGTTGAGGGCGTAACCGACGACATCAAAGAAGCCGGAGGCGGTCAGTGCGTCCACGTAGGCTTGGCTGGCCGGGTCCAAGCTCTGGTCGGCGACGATGAGCGGGATGTGGGAGACGTTCATCGTCAGCGCGTAGCCCAGCAGGAACAATTGGAACATGGGCATGCTGATCATCATCAGCAAGGTGCGCTTGTCCCGGAAGGCGTGGATGAATTCTTTTTGGGTGACGGCCCAGATTCGCTGTAGCATCATTGCTCCTCCGCCCGAATGGCGGGGACGCGGTTTTCTTTGGGGCTATCTCTTGGCGGCGGTGGATCGCACTTGCACGAAGAGCGGCTCTCCTCCCTTGCGCCAGGTGAATTCTGTATCGACCGGCCTGCGCCACAATTCTGCTATCTGGCGCACTTTATCCGCCAAGTAGCGGGCTTCGTCTTCGGTCAGGGCGAGGCCGTCAGGCGGGGAGGCTTCCTCGGTGAATCCCAGCGGGCTGGTGACGCGGATGCGCGGAGGTCTCATAGGGTAGACGAGGACTTCGTCTCCGCTCACACTGTACAGATCGCCGCCCAGCCCTTCCACGACCGTGTAGCCGGTGCCGTAGGCCGCCTGGATGAGCACGCCGGGGAAGGTGGGGATGGGGGAATGGCTGAAGGCCACGCCAGAACGATATTCGGCGGTGATCTGGGTGATCGGCTGTAAGATCACGGCCATTTTGGGCAAGAGCGTGTTCCGCTGGGCGCAATAGACGAGTGCTTCGCGGTTGAAGAGGGATGTCCATACATCGCAAATGGCTTCCCATAACCGCTGGCGGCTGGCCGGGACGTAGAGATGGGACTTGAACTGCCCGGCGAAGCTGTAGCGGGGATTGTCCTCAACGTTGGCGGAGGAGCGCACCGCCCAATGGGATTTTGAGGGCAACAAGCTCAGGTGCTTGGATATTTCCGGTATCAAAGGGAGATTCTTGAGGGTGGCGATGATCTCCTGCCGCGAATCTTCTAGCCTTTCCAAGAGTTCCTGGGTGTTGGCCCAGTCTACTTGCGCATCGGTCAATGCTCGCCACAGGGCAATGACTTTCGGGGTCAGCTTGACTTGATGTAGCACATAGTCGAAGGCTGCCGTGGTCAGGGTCCACGTGGGAGGAGCTTCGAAGCCGTGCCGTGCCAACCAGTAGAGGCCGTAAGCCTTGCCGCCTACAAGGTGCACTGTGGGTAGCCGTTCAATCGTGTGCGGGGTAATGGGTGTTTGTAAGAATGCCTCAGCCATGTTTTCCTCCTTCAATCAATCCAAGATCTCAACCGTACCGGTTTTGCCGTCAATGCGGACACGCTGGCCGTCGTGTATGTGGTGCAGGACGTTGCTCACGCCGACCACGGCGGGCAAGCCGTTTTCCCGCGCGATGATGGCGGCGTGCGAGATCACCCCGCCCAGCTCGGTCACCACGCCGGTCAGTCGTCCGAAGAGGCCGGACCACGCCGGATCGGTGAAGCGCGTCACCAGGATAACGTCGCTTTCTAATTCCCGCAGCCGTTGCCCGGCTTCAATAGGGTCGCTGGTCACCATAGCGACGCCTTCCACCGGGCCGACGCCCTCGCTCACGGGGATGCCGTGGAACTGTTTAGGGGCTTGCTCCCCGTTTGGATGGGCCGGCGCGGCCTCTGTTTCCACCGGACGCCAGCGATTGGTATCCGGATCGTACCAGATCAGCTCCGGCGGCGGGGCCTGGGCGACGTGCAGCTCGTATTGGGCGCGGCGGCGGGAGAGAATCTCACAGGGGACGCGCTGTTGCCCTTTGCTGCGGACGAAGGCCAGGAATTCGTCGCGGTTGTAGAAGAGCAGGATGTCATCCCGGCGGTTGGGGTAGTAGTGACGCGCTAAGTGCCTCGCGGCCAGCGCGATGATCGCATGCCGCATTGAGGCGAGGCTCTTGGAGGTTTCCCGCCAGGCGATCATCTTCTGTCCCCAGGCGAGGAATTTCTTCCAGAAGAGCCGCTCCAAGGGTGGCAAGCTGCGCAGAGTCTCCTCTGCTTGCCGCCGCGCGGTCTCGGCTCGCTGCGGCGGCGGGATGGGGACGTCCAATTGTCCGGCCACGGCCAGGATGACATACTCCGGGTGATCGTCTAATCGCTCGGCGTCCAAGTCGATTTCGTAGCGGAAGCCGCGATGGCCGTAATCCTGGAGGAACTTTTCCACGCCGATGACGAAGGGGGCGGCGGCGGGCATCTGGCGGTAGGTTTCCAGATCGGTCACGCCGGCTTGCAGTTTCTCGGTGACGGCGGGGCCGCACTGTTGAGCGATGCCGCGCAGCTCCCAAATGCGCTCGGCCATCATTGAGGTGGTGGTGCGATTGCCCACGAACAGCCCCAGCAGCTCCGGGCGTTTCTCTCGGATGACGCTATCCACCAACGCGACCAATGCCGAGGCGGCAATGTGCGCTCGGTTAATCTTGTAGACGTAATCGAAATTCCCCCGCGCAAAGAATTGCTCAATGGCTTCTAAGGGCGGCTCTTTGGCGGTATGGAAGCGGGCATAAGCCTCCTGCTCAATCTGGGTGATAGCCTGGGCATCGTTTTGGTAGAAACGTTTGCCCCAGCGGTACAAGGTGTAGATGTGCCAGGGCAGCAAAAGTTTGCGGCGCAGAGAAATTGAGCCGTAAGGTGGCAAGATGTCCTTCGGTGCGCCGACCGATTCCGGGTCAAAGGGCATGACCAAAACCATGTTCCGCATGGAGTAAGAGGTGTTCAAATACAAGCGGCTTTGGACGGTGAGTGCCGGCGGGATGCTAAGGTCAAACCCTTCCGTACCGCCGCCGATCATTGCGATTGACCAAGCAATTTCCTGGTTCAAGATGAACGTGTTGATCGTTTTGGTGAGTGGGTGGGACACTCCAGAAGTCTCTTGGGCATTGTGTCCGCTGAGTAGCCATTCGGTCATAAAGCACCTCCCTAGTCCAGAATCTCAACCGTGCCGGTTTTGCCGTCAATGCGAATGCGCTGGCCGGCGCGTACGTGGTTCAAGATGCCGCTCACACCGACTACGGCGGGCAAGCCGTTTTCCCGCGCGATGACTGCCGCGTGAGAGACTACGCCGCCAAGCTCCGTCACCACGCCGCTCAGCCGTCCGAAGAGGCTAGACCACGCGGGATCGGTGAAGCGCGTCACCAGGATGACCTCATTTTTTAGCTCCATCAACTGCTGTCCGGCTTCAATAGGGTCGCTGGTGACCACGGCGACGCCTTCCACCGGGCCGACGCCCGCGCTCACAGGGATGCCGTGGAACTGTTTGATGGTTTGGGCTTCGTCGGCGTGGGGTGTCGCGGTCTCTGTTTCCACCGGACGCCAGTGTTGGGTATCCGGATCGTACCAGATCAGCTCCGGCGGCGGGGCCTGGGCGACGTGCAGTTCATATTGGGCGCGGCGGCGGGAGAGGGTCTCGTCGGGGACGCGCTGCTGCCCTTGGCTGTGGACGAAATCCAGGAATTCGTCGCGGGTGTAGAAGAGCAAGATGTCATCGGGGCGGTTGGGGTAGTAGTGATGCGCTAAGTGCCTCGCGGCCAGCGCGATGATCGCTTGGCGCATGGAGATGAGGCTCTTGGAGTTTTCCCGCCAGGCGATCAGTTGTTGTCCCCAGGCGAGGAGCTTCTTCCAGAAGGCACGCTCTATGAGCGGCAGAGCGCGGAGGGTTTCTTCCGCTTGCCGGTGGGCAGCATCGGCCCGCTGCGGCGGTGGAATAGGAACGTCCAATTGCCCGGCCACGGCCAGGATGACATACTCCGGGTGATCGTCCAATCGTTCGGCGTCCAAGTCAACTTCGTAGCGGAAGCCGCGATGGCCGTAATCCTGGAGGAACTTTTCCACACTGGTGACGAAGGGAGCGGCTGCGGGCATCTTCCGATAGACATCCAGCTCGGTCACGCCGGCTTGCAGTTTCTCGGTGACGGCGGAGCCGCACTGTTGGGCGATGCCGCGCAGTTCCCAAATGCGCTCG
>WFQZ01000137.1 GCA_015486785.1 Thermoflexales bacterium | reverse complement strand
GGGATGTTACACCGTCGTGGACGGCACTTTCCAGGATCAAGGCAGCGTCAGCCTGCCGCCGCTGACCATGGATCGCGCTCCGGTAGCTCTGCCGCCCGTGCGCCGCTGGTTGGGATGGGTGTCCGGCGGCCCGTGGCTCAACGGCGTGGATTACGATGTCCACGGCGAGACGGCCACCGCCACCCTGCATTGGTGCGGGCCGGGACGCACCTTGCTCGTGCAGAGCGGCGATCAGCAACGGATCGTGCCCGCGCTGTGGCCGGGGCAATGTCAAACGGTGCGCTTACCCGTCGCCGCCGCCGCGCCTCGGCTGGACTTCCGCCGCGCCGATGGGCGGCCCGTGCCGTACCGGGGCTTGCCCCTGCCGCATCCGCGCCACGCCGAGCGGTACGTCCCGTTTGGCGATGCGATGGTGCTCACCGCCCTCCGCCCCACGGAGCGAGACGGCCAGTGGGTGCTTGACCTGACCTGGCGAGCCATCCACCCACTCACCGGCGACGACGCCGTCAGCGTGCGCTTGATCGGGGAGCGCGGGCAATGGCTGGGCATGCACGACATCCAGCCGGGGCTGGGTGCGCTGCCTACCCTGAAATGGGTCACCAGGGGCGTACCGCTCCTCGACCCGCATCCCTTCCCGCCGCCGACGCAACCGCCGTCCCAGGTGGGCATCACCGTCTACGAGCGGTTTCAGCTCACGCCGCTGCCCGCGCCGGTGACAAACTTCCCGCTGCCGTAATGGAAAGCGCATCGGAATTTTAACCGGACAGCAACCAATACGGAGTTGCATCTGTTGTTCAACATGCTACAATACAAATAGCGGTCGTCCGCCCCCAAGGATCGCTCACGACAGGCTTCGGTACTGAGGAGCAAATGGAATGAAAACATATTCCCCGACCACATCTTCGATTTGGGAACTGCTTCAAAAACGGGCAGAGGAAAAAAGCCGCCGCTGGAATCAGATCGCGGCTCCGCTCTTAGCCGTGGGGCTATTCAGCACCCTGGAAGTGTTCAACCTCTTTCTCCCAGAACGACTGAGCCATGCCTCCATTATCAGCATCGCCCTTTTTGTCACGGTCGTCACCGTCGGGGGAGAATTTTTCCTGCGGCGTTTGCGGAATAAGAAGATACAGCAAGACCCGCTCTTGCAACAACTGCCCCAAGCAGTGAGCGACGTGAGCTTGGCTGCGACGACCAAAAAATCGCGCCGCGAGATTGTGGATACGCTATGTGACCATGTGCGCTCGCTGGTTCATCCCACCTCACACCAGGTAGCTCTTTACGATCCCGCAACCCACTGTTACCGCTTGACCCCGGCCAACGAGACCTTCTTAGTCCGGGACCGGCTGGTGCGGGAGATTGTTCATCAGCCTCCGGCCACGTTCATCACCTTGCCCATAGAAGACCTCGCGCCCGAAGATGAAGAAACTCACGCCAAGATGCTGGCACGAGGCACGACGCTCATCGTGGCCCTGGGGGATCAAGGGTGGTTGGAGTTAGGCCCTCCGGAGGGACAAACCGAGTACACCGAGTTCCAAAAAGGGATGCTCCTGAACCTGGCCCGCACGGCTACGCTGGGACTCTCGCGGGCCGCAGTTCTGGAAAGTCAGCAGAAGCGGGCCAGGGAGCTAAACGCGCTGTATTGGCTGGCGCAGGCGATCAACTTCACTATGCCGCTGGACGATATTATGGAGATGATCCATACACAACTGCGGCGGGTGATTACCACCCCGATCTTCTACATCGCGTTGCGCAATGCCCAGGGAGATAAGTTGCAAATTGCCTTTTACGTGGAGCAAGACGAACGTCTCTACGAAAAGATCGAATGGGGCGCAGACCAGGGGTTGACCGGGCAGATCTTGCGCACCGGCATCAGCCTGCGCACCGATGACTATATGAGTGAGTGCCGCAAGCGCGGCATCCAACCCCAATACCGCGACGACCGCGTCAGCCGCGCGTGGATGGGCGCCCCGTTGATCGCCGGAGATAAGAGCATCGGCGTGATGGTCGCCACCACCTATGAAGCCGATCTGGTCTTCACCAAGGAAGACGAGAGCTTCTTTATGACCGTCGCCGCGTACACGGCCTCAATCCTGGAGCGGCATACGCTCTACGACCGGCTGGAAACTCGCGCCCGCCAGTTGCGCAGCTTGAACGAAATCGGCAATATGCTGGCTTCCAGCCTGGACATCAACGAACTGCTCTCGCTGGTGGTCAATCACGCGGCCACCCTGCTGGATTCTGAGGCCGGGTCGCTGTTGCTCCTGGACGAAGAAAGCGGCGATCTGATTTTCCGCATCTCCAGCGGGCCGGCGGGCGAGAAGTTGGTGGGGATGCGCATCCCGGCGGGCAAAGGGATCGCCGGCGTCACCTTCGCCGAAAACCACCCGGTAATCGTCAACGACACGCGCAACGATCCCCGTTGGTACGATAGTTTTGATCAAGAGGCGGAGTTTGTAACCCGCTCCATCCTGGCCGTACCGCTCAATGCACGCGGGCGCACCATCGGGGTACTGGAAGTCATCAATCACCATAACGACCTGCCGTACACGGATGAGGAAGTTGACTTGCTGCTTTCCTTTGGCGCGCAGGCCGCGATTTCCATAGAAAACACCCACTTGTTCACGATGACCGATCAGGCTTTGCAAGCCCGCCTGGAAGAGTTGACGATGTTACAGCGCATTGACCGGCAACTCAATATGACGCTGGAGTACGAGGCGGTCATGGAGCACACGTTGGAGTGGGCGATCCGCATCACCGGCGCGGAGCTGGGGTTGGTGGCCTCGCTCCAGGAAGCCAGCGAAGAGCATCCGGCGGGGCTGCGTTTCCTGGCCGCGCAAGGATACCCAGACGAGATGATGCACACCTACATTGAAGAAGGGAAATTGTGGCCGCTTGATCGGGGGATCATCGGGCGGGCCATCCGCCGGGGCGAAATATGCTTGATCAAAGACGCCGCCGGCGACCCGGATTACTACGAGGCGGTGCCGGGGATGATCGCGCAACTCACCGTCCCCATCCGCCGCGAGCTACGGGTCATCGGCGTTATCGCGCTGGAGGCCTCCTCGGCGGAATGTTTCACCGAGGACAATGTGGCCTTCATTGAGCGCGTGGTAGATCACGCCGCGATAGCCATTGAAAACGCCCGCCTGTTCCGGGAAGTCCAGCGGGCCAACGAGGCCAAGACCGAGTTTGTCTCCTTCGTCTCGCACGAGCTGAAGCAGCCGATGACCTCCATCAAGGGCTACACGGATTTGTTGATGAAAGAGATCGGCGGGCCGCTCAACGCGCAGCAAAAGCAGTTCCTGCAAGTGGTGCGCTCCAACGTGGGGCGGATGGATCGGCTGGTGCGGGACCTGCTTGATGTCTCGCGGATTGAATCGGGGCGGCTGCGGCTGGAGATGGGATCGGTGGTGCCGGAGGAAATCGTCAGCGAGGCGGTGCAAGCCTACCAACAGGCCATCGCCGCCAAGGGACAGAAGCTCAACGTTGAAATTGAGCCGGAATTGCCCACCGTGCTGGGCGACCGAGGCCGCTTGATCCAGGTTATGACCAACCTCGTCAGCAACGCCAACAAGTACACCCCCGCCGGCGGGACGATCACGCTGCGCGTGGGACGCTGGTACAACGAGGGCCGGGAATACGTGCGCTGGAGCGTCCAAGATACCGGCGTGGGCATGACCCCGGAGGAGCAGAAAAAACTTTTCACCAAGTATTTCCGCGCCACCAACAACGCCGTGCGCAGCGAAAAAGGCACCGGCTTGGGATTGGTGATCACTCGCAGCATCATTGAGATGCACGGCGGACAAATCTGGGTTGAAAGCGAGTACCAAAAGGGAAGCACCTTCAGCTTCACCGTGCCGGTTAAACCACAAACCGGCATCCTGCAAAGGCACAAGCTGGCCGACGAGGGCGCATAGCCTCGCATTGCCTCTTTCAAATGCAGGATTATAATGACGCGGCTTGAATCTGGCTGCGCAAGGAGTTCATTGTGACTGAAGCGGCTCTTATCCTGGTCATAGAAGATGACGATGAAGCCCGCATGATGTACACCATCATGCTGCGCAGTTGGGGCTACAAAGTTTTGGAAGCCACCAATGGCGGCGAAGGCATCAAACTCGCCCGACGGCACACGCCGGACTTGATCTTGCTGGACGTAATGATGCCGGACATGGACGGCTACACAGTCTGCGAACAACTGCGCCAAGACCCTGAATTTGGCATCATCCCGATCATTTTCATGACCGCGTTGGACGCAGTGGATGACCGTATCAAAGCCTTTACCAACGGCGCGGATGACTTCCTCACCAAAGGACAGACCAACTACCAGGAACTACACGTGCGCATCCAGGCCGCCTTGGCCCGCACCCAGCGCATCCGGCAAGTTTCTACGGACAAGCCGCAACAAAACGGGCTGGTGATCGGCGTGCTCTCCCTGAGCGGCGGCGTGGGCACCAGCGGCATCGCGCTCAACCTGGCCGCCCAAGCCTCCACCCACAGCAACCACCCCACGTTGCTGATGGACCTGGCGTTTCCGGTGGGCAGCTTGGGATTGTGGACCGGAGTGAGCGGCTCCAAAAACACTCACACCTTGCTCTCCCGCCCGCCGGCGGAGATCAACGTGCCGTTGATCAACCACCTCAGCATGCACCACATTCAAGGATTCTTCCTCATCCCCACCCCCACGGCCTTCTTTAATCCCGAAAGCATCCGCGTCGACAGTCTGCAACACACCTTGGAACTGCTGCGCTCCCAAAATTACGTCGTCATTCTGGACTTGGGATCGCCAAGCTGCACGCTCCGCTGCAACATCCCGCGGTATTGCGACGCCACCGTCGTGGTCAGCTCGTGCGACACACATGCCCACGCGCTGGCCGCCATCGCGCTGCAAGGGTTGGAGAAAATGGGCGTCCCGCCACAGACGACCTATCTAGTAGTAAACGACGCCACCAACCTGCAACCGCAAGACCCGGCCTTCGGGCTGCCCCGTCCCCCCGACATCTACATCCGCCACCGGCCCGATTTCTTACAAATGCCGTCTTTGTCTCCCGTAACCAAACTGTGGAACTTAATCTATGAATCGGCAACGGGAGCGACCAATTTTACCTAAATTTTATGGAGGATAGATATGGCAATTGATATGCAAGCTCGATATTTGAAGTCCCATGAATGGGCGCGGCAGGAAGAAGACGAGATCATCGTTGGCATTTCTGATCACGCGCAAGAGCAACTCGGCGACATCGTCTACGTCGAACTGCCCGAAGTCGGCGACGAAGTGGCCCAGGGCGAAGCCTTCGGCTCGGTGGAATCGGTCAAAGCCGCTTCCGACATCTACGCACCGGTGAGCGGGGTCGTCACCGCCGTCAATGAAGAACTGGAGGACGCCCCGGAGCTGGTCAACCAAGACCCATACGGCAAAGGCTGGATGATCAAGATCGAGCCGAGCGACCCGGAAGAGTGGGACGCGCTCTTGACGCCCGAAGCCTACGAAAAAGTTGTGGAGGAAGAGGCATAGTATGCCCGCCCCGCAATCTCAACAAAGCCCGCAGCCTACCAGCGCGGGCTTTCCTAATGTCTTAACCTAAGGAGTCACGTATGGTTTACTTACCTCACACTGACGAAGAACGCCAGCAGATGCTACAGGCGATTGGGGTAAAGCAGATCGCGGACTTGTTCCAGGATGTACCGGAAAAAGCCCGTTACCCGGAATTGGGACTTGCCCACCCGCTTTCCGAAATGGAAATTATGCAAGAACTGCAATTCCTGGCCGATGCGAACCTCAACGCCTACACCACCCCCACGTTCCTGGGAGCCGGAGCCTATCGGCACTGGGTCCCCAGCGTGGTGGACGACGTGATCAGCCGGGGAGAATTTTACACCGCCTACACGCCGTATCAGCCGGAAGTCAGCCAAGGGACGCTGCAAGCGATCTTTGAGTACCAGAGCATGATTTGCGATCTGACCGGTATGGAAGTCGCCAACGCCAGCCACTATGACGGCGCAACCGCCGCCGCCGAGGCCGTGATCCACGCCTACAACGTCTTCCGCAAGAAACGCCACAAGTTCATAATCTCCCCCACGCTGAACCCGCAATATCGTGAAGTCATCCGCACCTACACCCAGGGGATGAACCTGGAGATCGTCGGGGACGAAGACCTCACCGCCTCCGCCGCCGATGTCATTGACCAAGTGGACGGCGACACCGCCTGCGTGATTCTGCAATACCCGAACTTCCTGGGGCAACTGGAAGACCTGGGCGACCTGATCGCGCGAGTGCGGGCCAAGGACAAGAAAACCCTGGTCGCCGTAGCCGTCAACCCCATCAGCCTGGGGCTGCTCAAGCCGCCGGGAGATTACGGGGCGGACATCGTCTTCGGCGAAGGCCAACCTTTGGGGCTGGGCCTAAACTTCGGCGGGCCGTACCTGGGATTCTACGCCACCACCAAAAAGTACATGCGCCAGATCGCCGGGCGTGTCGTCGGCCAGACCAACGACGTGGACGGAGAGATCGGCTACGTGCTGACGCTCACCACGCGCGAACAACACATCCGCCGCGAAAAAGCCACCTCCAACATCTGCTCCAACCAGGGATTGATGGCCCTGGCCGCCACCGTCTACATGTCCGCGCTGGGCAAACAAGGCCTGCACAAAGTCGCCGCGCTGAACTACCACAAAGCGCATTACGCCGCCGACCTCATTGACCAACTGGACGGCTACACAGTGCTGCGCGAGCGGCCTTTCTTCAATGAATTTATCGTCCGCTGTCCGGGCACCGTCGCCGAAATCAACCACTTCTTGCTCAACACCTTCGAGGAACACGAAATCATCGGCGGGTACGACCTGGGACAAACCTATCCGCACCTGGAAAATCACATGCTGATCGCCGTCACCGAGATGAACTCCCGGCACGAGATCGAAACGCTGGCCGAAGCCCTGGCGGAATTTCCAGAAGAAGATCGGCTATAGGAGGCTACCATGAAAGAACCATTGATCTACGAACTCTCTGTCACCGGACGCGAAGGGGTCAAGCCCCCGGCGTTGGACGTTCCCGAAAGCGACTTGCCCCAAGAACTGCTGCGCGATGATCTCCCGCTCCCCGAAGTGAGCGAAGTCGACGTCATCCGCCACTTCCATCACCTTTCGCACAAAAACTTCTCCGTGGATTCCGTAATGTACCCGCTCGGCTCCTGCACCATGAAATACAACCCCAAAGTCAACGAAGTAGCCGCGCGGCTGCCGGGCTTCACCGGCATCCACCCAATGCAGGACGAGGAAACAGTCCAAGGGGCACTCTACATTATGCACACGCTCCAGGAGGACATCAAAGCCATCGGCGGATTCGCCGGCGTGACGCTGCAACCGGCAGCCGGAGCACACGGCGAGTTGACCGGCGTGCTCATCATGCGCAAATACCACCTGGATCGGGGCGACACCAAGCGGGACACCATCCTCATCCCCGACTCCGCCCACGGGACGAACCCGGCCTCCTCCAGCATGAGCGGCCTGCACGTGGTCCAACTTCCCTCCGACGCACGCGGCAACGTAGACCTGGACGAACTCCGCAAAGTGGCCAATGATCGCGTCGTCGGGCTGATGCTCACCAATCCCAACACCCTGGGGCTGTTTGATGAGCACGTTGAGGAAATCGCCGAGATCGTCCACGGCTGCGGCGGCCTGCTCTACGGGGACGGCGCGAACATGAACGCGCTGATGGGCATCATGCGCCCCGGCGACCTGGGGATTGACGTGATGCACTTCAACTTGCACAAAACCTTCAGCACCCCGCACGGCGGCGGCGGGCCGGGCAGCGGCCCGGTCGGCGTGGCCGAGCACCTGGTGGACTTCCTCCCCGGCCCCATCGTCACCATTGACCCGGCCCTCTCGGAAGAAGAGCTGCCCTACTACACGCTCAAAATGCCCGCCAAATCCATCGGACGGGTCAAATCATTCTGGGGACACTTCGGAGTCATCGTCCGCGCCTACACCTACATCCACATGCTGGGGACGGCGGGACTGCGCCGCGCCGCCGAGCATGCCGTGCTCAACGCCAACTACATGCTCAGCCGCTTGCGTGACGTGTACCCCCTGCCCTACGACCGCATTTGCAAGCACGAATTCGTGTTGGAAGGACACCTACCCGACGCCCCGGACGTTCACGCCCTGGACATCGCCAAGCGGCTCATTGATTACGGCGTTCATCCGCCCACCAACTACTTCCCGCTCATCGTACACGAAGCCTTGATGATTGAACCGACGGAGACGGAGAGCAAGCAAGCGATGGATTACTACTGCGATGTGCTGCTCAAAATCGCCGAGGAAGCGAAAACCGATCCCCAATTGCTCCACGACGCCCCGCACGAAACCCCGGTACGGCGGCTGGACGAAGTCAAAGCGGCCCGCAAGCCGCACCTGCGTTACGAGCACTAAACCCTTTCAGACCTGGCAGGTCCCGGTGACCTGTCAGGTCTGAACATACACCTCATACGTCTGCCGCGCCGTTTTGGCCCACGAAAACCGCTCCGCCTGCCGCCGCGCCTCCCGCGCCAAAGCCAACCGCTCTGCCTCATTGAGCAGCAAGCGCGTCAACGCCGCCCCCAACCCCGCCACGT
>WFQZ01000136.1 GCA_015486785.1 Thermoflexales bacterium | reverse complement strand
GAGGTGCAAAGTTACGAGGAGGAAAAGAAGATGACGTACATCACCAGTGTGGAACGAATCGGCATTGAAGAGGGGTACAAGATGGGAATGCAGGAAGGCCTTCAGAAAGGCGTTCAGGAGGGGCTGCGAGAAGGCCTGTGGAAAGCCATTGAGCTGGGCCTGGAGATGAAGTTCGGGGTGGAGGGAGTCCGCCTGATGCCCCTCGTGAAGCAGGTGCAGGACGTGACGACCTTGCAAACGATCTACGAGCGGCTGAAGACCGCGCAATCTGTGGACGAGATCCGCTATCTGCTCCAACCACCTGACGCTCACCCGGCGGCCTAAATACGGCAACGGAAACGAGGAGGACATCCTCAAGCTGTTCCGGTTCATTGATTGGCTGCTGCAACTTCCGCAGGAAGCAGAACGCCTCTTCTGGAAAGAGGTACAGAGTTACGAGGAGGAAAAGAAGATGACGTATATCACCAGTGTGGAACGAATCGGCATCGAAGAGGGTTACAAGATGGGGATGCAAGAGGGCCTTCAGAAAGGCGTTCAAGAGGGACTTCAGCAAGGACTCCAAAAGGGACTGCGAGAAGGCCTGTGGAAGGCCATTGAGCTGGGTCTAGAGATGAAATTCGGGGTGGAGGGAATCCGCCTGATGCCTCTCGTGAAGCAAGTGCAGGACCTGGCGACCTTGCAAACGCTCTACGAACGGCTGAGGGACGCGCAATCTGTGGACGAGATCCGCTCCCTGCTGCCCGCTTCTGACGCTCATTCTTGAGGCTGAGCCGATGAGGTACGGACGGCTGGGCTTGGTGTTTCTGATCTGCGTATCAGCCTTGCTGGTGTTGTCCCTTGGAGTGAAGGCCGGGCCACGACGGGTGCGGCAAGCTCCGCCACCCGTCGTGGTGATCAACGAGGTTGCCTGGATGGGAACCGAGGCTGGTTATCAAGATGAATGGCTGGAGCTGTACAACAACACCCCGCTCACCATTCCTCTGGATGGCTGGGCGGTGCAGAGTGATGATGGGATGAATTTAGCCCTGAACGGTTCGATTGCACCGTATGGCTACTATCTCATTGAGCGCACCGATGATTCTACCGTGAGCGATGTCCCGGCTGACTGGACCGGCGGCTTTGGGAACGGCTTGAGCAACAATGGCGAAATCCTCACGTTGACCAATGCCAGTGGCGTGGTGGTGGATACGGCTAATCACACGGGCGGGGCGTGGCCGGCGGGCAGTAACTCGTCCAAGGCCACGATGGAGCGCGTTGATCCTACGCTGCCCGATACGGACGCGAATTGGGCCACCAATGACGGCTCGGTGATCAACGGGCATGATGCCAAGGGCAACGCGATTATGGGCACGCCTCGCGCTCCCAACTCGGCTTACTGGCCGTTTTTCCAAAGCCGGGCCGATTTGCATGTGACTCAGGCCGCGCCGGCGCAGATCACGGCGGGACATCTGCTGACGTATGTGCTCACGTTGCGCAATCGCGGCGGGCTGACGGCCACGGCGGTGCGATTGACCGACACGCTTCCGGCACAAGTGCGGTTTATCACGCAGAGCGCGAGCTTCCCTTGCACGCGGGAGGGCCACTCGCTGCTCTGGCAGGTGGGCGAATTGGCCCCGTCCGCCCGACGCAGATTTACGGTTACGACCTTCGTTTCCGCGACAAGCGGGGGCGTGTTGACCAACACCTTGTTGGCCGCGACTCCGATCTCCGAGCTGTATGCGGCTAACAATTCCAGCGTGTTGACCACGGCGATTGTGTTGCCGCAGGCTAACTTGGTGCTCACTCAGAGCGGGCCGCTGACGGCTGAGGTGGAAAGTCTGCTCACCTACACCCTCCGGCTTACCAATACCGGCGAGGCGGATGCGCACGAGGTGCGGCTGGAGGACGTTTTGCCCACTTCTTTGAGCTTTGTGGCGCAACAAAGCGGGACGGCCTTCACGCGCACCGGGCAGACGTTGGCCTGGGGTTGGAACGAGCTGCCTTCCGGCGGTGCGGTAGGCATGACTTTGACGGCGCGTCTGGCTGCCGGGGTTTCCGGGCCGGTGACGCATACGGTTTCCGCCAGCACGAGCACTTCTGAGTCGCTGCTGACCGATAACGCTGCTTCGTGGACGACCCAGGTCGGGGAGATGCGCTTGTTGATCGCGGCGGTGCTCTACAAGGGCTATCAATCGGGCGATGATGATGAGGCGGTGCAGCTCATCAATGTGGGGACTGCTTCCGGTAGCTTGCGCGGCTGGGAGTTGTGCAAGGATGTGAGCAATTCATTCAACTGCCGCTCGCTGCCGGAACTGACCATCGCGCCGCAACAGCGGGTATGGCTGGCACGGGACGAGGCTGCTTTCCAGATCTCGTTTGGGTTTCCACCGGATGCGACATTGGAAAGCTGGCTTTGCCGTGGATTGAGCAATGACGGGGACGAAGTGGTGTTGCGCACTCCAGAGCATTCTGTGGCCGATGCGCTGGTCTACAAGGCGGGGACGGCTCCGCTGGCCGGTTGGCCACAAGCTGAAACGGTCTGGCCGTATGGCGTGGGACGCGAGGCGGGGCAGATTCTGGCCCGCATCCCGGATGAGCGTACCGGCTTGCCGCTTCAGGATACGGACTCGCCCGCCGATTGGATACAATCAACCGCCGATGCCGCGCTGGGCCGCCGGGTGCTCTACCCCGGCTGGAGTCTCGATCCGCTGTTCTGGCCGGCAACGGCCTCGGAGTTGTCTACGGTGAAGGTGGGGATCGCGCCGGATAATGCTTTTACCGTCGTTTCGCAGACGCTGGCCAAGGCGCAACAGAGCATCGAGATTGAACTCTACGCGCTGCGCCATCCGGCGATCATTGAGGCTTTGACGGCGAAAGCGCAGCAAGGGGTCAGCGTCACGGTGCTGCTGGAGGGCGGGCAAGTGGGCGTGGGCGTCAATGATTCGCGCTGGCAGACGGAGCTTTACGCTTGTCAGCTAATCGAGGCGGCTGGCGGCGCGTGCTGGTTTATGATCCACGAGCCGGACGATCACATTTACAACCGTTACGATTACATCCACGCCAAACTGATGATTGTGGATCACAAGTGGGCGGTCATCGGGACGCAGAATTTCACCAACAGCAGTATGCCCGCCGACGACAAGCAGAACGGGACCTATGGCTCTCGCGGGGTGGTGATTGCCACCGATAGCTCGGCGGTGGTGGCGCGGGCGGAGCAGATTTTCGCCCTGGATTTGGCCCCGGCGCAGCACAATGACTTGTTGCGCTGGAACACCGGCTATCTGGATAAGTACGGCCCGCCCACGGTGACCCCGGTGCTCACGATTCCTGATGGGATTACATACACGGTGCATTTCCCCGCCCCGCTCAGTGTTGACGGCGCGTTCTACTTTGAGTTGTTCACCGCGCCCGAAGCTGCCTTGCGTCAGCGTGACGCTTTGCTGGGATTGCTGACGCGGGCCGGGGAGGGCGATCAAGTCTACGTGGAGCAGCTCTACGAACAGCAGACGTGGGGCGACGGCCCGAATTTGCGCTTGCAAGCCTACATCGAGGCCGCGCGGCGCGGCGCAACGGTGCGCATTTTACTCAACGGGGGCAGTTTTGGGCAGATCGCTTACGCTCAGCCTAACACCGTCACGGTGGAGTACGTCAATCAGCTTGCCCGTGAGGAGCACTTGGACTTGGAGGCGCGGATCGGCGATCCCACTGAGTACGGCATTCACAACAAGATGGTGCTGGTCAATCTGCACGATGAGGGGCCATACATTCACATTGGCTCCATCAACGGCAGCGAAAGTTCCAACAAGGTCAACCGCGAGATCGCGTTGCAGCTTGGCCCAGAGCGTGAAGGCACGCACTTCATTGATCACGGCATCGGTGCCGTGTATGCTGTGCTGGAGCGGCTCTTCTTCACCGATTGGTGGCTAATCCAGCCGATTTACCTGCCGGTACAGATGCGCAATTACACTCCGCCGAAGCCTCCAGAGCCGCCGGTGGATCATCTGGTGATCAGTGAGGTGTATTACGCCTCCAGTGATGTAAATCGCGAGTGGGCGGAGATTTACAATCCCACGTCATTGCCGGTGGACTTGAGCGCGTACAAGATCGGCGACGCGGAGACCCCGGATCGTTGGGAGGGCATGTATCAGTTCCCGCCCGGCACACAGATTCAGCCTCACGGCGTGTTGGTGATCGCCGCCAACGCGACGGACTTCCCGGAAGCGAACTTCGAGATTTTCAATCTGAGCGACACCCCGGATATGATCAAAGTGACTGATTGGGGCACGGGGGATTGGACGTTGCGCAATGCCGGCGATCAGGTGCTCTTGCTGGGGCCGGATAATCAGCCGGTGGATGTGGTGGTGTGGGGCGACGCGACGTACCCCGGCGTGGTGCCTCATCCCGGCGTGGGTGAACAGTACACTCATTCCCTGGAGCGGTATCCGCCGTACTACGATCACGATGATTGCAGCCGTGATTTCCGCAACTGGTTCCCCACGACGCCGGGCACCGTTCCCAAGTGAAACCTACGCAAAAAGGCGCGGGGTTATTCCCGCGCCTTTTTTGTTTTTGAGCGGTTACTTGATGCCGGAGTGGATAAAGCTCTGGATAAATCGCCGCTGAAAAAAGAGAAATACAAGAAATAAGGGCGCAACCACCATCAGGGTTGCCGCCGTTAGCAGAGACCACTGCGCTCCGATTTCTCCCATCTGGGTGAACCGCACCAGCCCGGCAGTCAGCGGGCGGCTGGCCGTGCTGTTGGTGACGATCAACGGCCACAAAAACTCGTTCCAGTGCCAGATGACGGAGGAAAGTCCAAAGGCGATCAACGTGGGCACGGAAGGAGGCAGGTACACGTTCCATAAGAGCTGCCACCACGAACAGCCGTCTATGACGCCGGCTTCCACCAAGTCACGGGGCACCTCCAAGAATGCCTGGCGCATCAGAAATGTGCCAAAGGCCGAGCCGAAGTAGGGAATGCCAATGGCGATGATCGTATCAAATAACCCTAGTTGGCGGATGGTGCTGAAGTTCGGGGCCAGCAGGGCGGAGGTGGGAATCATCATCTGGAGCAGCACGAAGAAGAAGAGCGTCTTTTTCCCTTTGAAGCGGTAGTTGGCAAAGGCGAAGGCCGCCAGCGTGATGGTGATCAGTTGCACGCTGAGGATCATCACCACCAGCAAGATGGTGTTGATGTAGTAGCGTTCAAACGGCGCGAGCGACCATGCGCGGATATAGTTCTCAAACGTCAGCGTGTGCCCGAACCACACATCGCCGCGCTTGAGTGGATCATCCGCCGGGCGGAAAGATACGACAACGGCCCACAGGACGGGCACAGACCACAAAACCCCTAACAGCAATGTGAGTCCGTTAAGAAACCAGTTTTGCACTTTTTGCCAAGGTGTGGTTGCTTTAGTGGACATAGCTTTCCTCCTTGCCTTCGGATAGCTTGAAGTTGGTGATGGTGAAAACCAGCAACACGATGATCAGCACAACGGTCAGCGCGGAGGAAATTCCCACATCCTGTTGCTCGAAGCGTTTTTGCCACAGGTAGAACAGCAACACCGTGCTGGCTTGACTGGGGCCGCCATTGGTCAGTACAAAAATGTGATCCACAGTTTGAAACGCTCCAATGAAGGCCGTGGTAGTGATGAATAACGTGGTGCGCCGCAAGAGTGGCAGGGTCAACTTCCACATACTGTGCCACCACGAGGCCCCGTCGAGCGCGGCGGCCTCGTAGATGTCGGTTGGCAAATTCTGCAAGCCCGCCAGGTAGAAGATCATATAGTACCCGGCGTTCTTCCAAATTGCAACGATCATTACGGCCAGCAAGGCTAGGTTGGGCGAGCCGGTCCAGTTCTGCGGGCCGTGATACCCAATCGCGGAGATGGCCGTGTTGAAAAGTCCGTAATCCGGTGTAAACAAGAACATCCAGATGGTGGCCGCGCTCACCATCGGCAGAATCGTGGTGTGGAAGAAAGCCAGCCGGGCCAATCCTACGCCCATCACCTTGCGGTTCACCAGCAAGGAAAAGATGAAGGCCAGTAGGATGCTGAGCGGTACGGTGATGATGACATAGATTAAGGTGTTCTCCAGCACCCGTATGAAGCG
>WFQZ01000135.1 GCA_015486785.1 Thermoflexales bacterium | reverse complement strand
GTCAGCACCAGGACAGCATCGCCGATGGCGATACTCTCTCCATTCTTAATGTTGATGATGTACTTGGTTTGTGGGGTCACGTCATTATCTTGAGACATAGCATGCTCCTGTAGCCAAGTTGCGACGCACTTGGGAGGTGCGTCGCACCTGTGAGGCGCTTGCTTTTTTACGCCATTGCCAGGCGCACGGCTTCTTCCAACGAGAGGCGGCGTCCGTCTTCCAGGGCGGCTTCCTGGGAGGATTCGTCCAAGGTGGAGCGGATTGGCTCAAGCCGCCGATCTAGTTTCTGTTGCTCGGCTTCGGAGAGCGGCGCACCGATGTCGTCCCGCAGCCGCCGGGCGGCCCCGATGAGTTTCCAGGCGCGGATGGCGTTCCCTTCACGGCCATCCAGCACCCCGATGTCCTCCAGCAGGTAGGCCAGGGCGCGTTTGTCGCCCAACTCGCGGTTGATTTCCAGGCTTTCCCGATACATCTGCCGCGCTTGTTCGTAGTTCCCTTGCGCCCGCAAGGCGTTCCCCAGGTTGTTGAGCGAGTTGGCGATGAACCATTTATCGCCGACGCTGCGTTGCAGGGCGACGGCTTCTTCAAGCTGCTGTTGAGCTTGCGCGTAATCGCCGCGATCAATGGCCAGGTTGCCCATGTTGTTCAGGGCGATGGCGATGGCCCATTTATCCCCCAGCTCGCGCCACAGGGAGGCGGCTTCGGCGTAGAGATCGCTGGCTTGCGCCAGATCGCCACGCAGCCGCGCGATGATCGCCAGGTTGTTGAGCAGGGCGGCGATGTGCGGTTTGTCGTCCAGTTGGCGGCGGATGACGAGGCTCTCTTGGTAGCGGCTGATGGCCGAGTCAAACTCGCCTTGCTGCGCGGCCAGCGTCCCCGCCGCGTGGAGCACTTTCCCCACGCCCGCTTGATCGCCGACTTCTTCAAAGCCGAATTGCGCCCGTTGCAGGTGGGTGGCCGCTTGATCGTATTCCCCTTGCTTGCGCAGCAGCTCACCGATGGCGGTGTAACATTCCGCCAGGCTGTGCGCGGCCCGCAGCTCTTCGGCGATCTCCCGCGCTTGGTGATACAGATCGTTGGCCTCTTGCCATTCCCCGATGCGCTCCAACACCTGCCCCAGGTTGAGCATCACTTGAATTTTGGCCGCTCCTGCCAAGAGCGGCAACGCTCGTTGATAGTAGCCGATGGCGGCTTCGTTAGCGTAGGTGGCGCGGGCGTGATCGCCGGCTTTGAGCAGATATTCGCGCTTTTTGGCCTCGTTTTCGCTGCGTTCGTAGTGATACGCCAGCAAGTTCACGAATTGTTCTTCTGAATCGGGGTAAGCCTTTTCAATGTAGTCCCCGATCCGCTCGTGGAGCATGGCGCGGGTGGCGTAGGGCAAGCTCTCGTAGGCCACTTCCTGGGTGATGATGTGCTTGAACAGGTAGATCAGCTCCGGGTCCACAGATTCCGGGACGATCAGCGACATCTTGGTCACGGCTTCCAGGTCCGCCAGAATGCGCTGCCGATCCCCTAAGGTGGGATACGCGCCCCACAGCCACACGGCGTGGAACAGCCGCCCGATGACGCTGGCGACCTTGAGCGTGCTCTTTTGGCTCTCGGTGAGCTGATCCACGCGGCTGAGCACCAGGCTGTGCAAACTATCCGGCAAGTCTAGCTGCGAAAGGGCTTCGCCGTCGTTGGGACGCAAGCCGCGCTCGTGCAGGTAGTTGAGCAGCTCTTCAATGTAGAAGGGGTTGCCTTCGGCCCGCTCAACGATCCGTTGGATGAAGGTTTCCGGCGGAGCTGCGGCGCGTGGCCCGTGGAACTGGATGAGTTTGAGCATGATGAGCTGCCGCGCTTCGTCGGGGGTGAATTCTTGCAAGCGGATCTCGGTGAAGTGCGGCAGGCGGTTCAGGTGCAGGGATTCCAGGCGCGGGGCCTGCGGGCGTGAGACGACCACCAGCATCAAGGGCAGATGCACCAGGCCCCGCCCGATCACTTCCAGCAGGTCGGCGGAAAGGGCGTCGATCCAATGGCTGTCTTCCAGGATGATGAGCAGCGGGTCTTCTTGCGGGCGATGGCGCAGACATTCCACCAACAGGGCTTCGAGCGAGGTTTTGCGGTGTTTGGCATCCAGCGAACGGGTCAAGTCGTTATCCGGGATGGGGATGCCGAGCACCGGACGGAGCAAGGGCAGACGCTGCACCAGGGTCTCGTCCATTTCCGCCAGGCGAGCTTCCAGGATGCGGATTTGCTCCGTGATGGGGCGGGAGGCTTCGAGGCCGAAGAACTCGCGCCACACGTTCTGCCACGGGAGGTAGTTGGTGTTGGTGCCGTAGGATTGTCCCTCGCCGCCCAGGATGACGAAGTGCCGCCCTTCCGCCAGGCGCACGACTTCGGCGGCCAGGCGCGACTTGCCGATGCCCGCCTCGCCGGTGATGTGGACGATCTGCCCGCGCCCCAGCGCGACTTGCGCGATTTTCTCGGAGATCTGCGCCAGTTGTGCCTCACGCCCGACCATCGGCAGGGGATAATCGACGGCTTGGAAGTGTGCTATCCGGCGGGTGCGGATGCCTTCCAGGGCGCGGATGGCGATGGGGAACTTTTTGCCCTTGACGCGCACCGGCGGCAGGCTGCGCCAGGTGAATTGCCCGCCGGTCAGATCGTGGACGTGTTTGCTGACCAAGATTTGTCCGGGCTGAGCGTGCTGCATCAATCGCGCGGCCAAGTTGACCTCGTCGCCCAGTGCGCCGTAAGTCCGGCGCAAGGTGCCGCCGTAGGCTCCCGTGCGCATACGCCCGTGGCTCAGGCCGATCTGCAACGGCGTGAGGTAGGGCAACGGCGGCAAGGGAAAGGTGCGCTCCAGGATGGAGGCGTAGGTGTAGCCGGGCACCAGCGAACGCAGTTCCAGCGCGGCGGAGGCGGCGCGGTCGGCGTCGTCTTCGTGGGCCACCGGCGCGCCGAAGACCGCGTAGAGGTAGCTGCCTTTATCGCCGATGGTGACTTGCAGCGGCAGGCTGTCGTAGCGGATGAGGATGTTTTGTACCTGCACGATGAACTCGTTGAGTTTGCTACGGGCGTCCGGATCGTGGTCGTAATCTATGCCGCCGAAGCGCAGGAAGAGCGCGACCGCCGGGCGCAGTTCGGCCAGAAACTCACCTTGCCCGGCTTCCAGCCGCTCGTAGACTTGCGGGAGCAGCCAGGGTCTGAGGCGGGCTTTCCCGATGGCGTCGGCGGGCAGGGGCGGCCAGGGGCGCGGGGCGACTTGATGGTTCAGGGCTTGCACGATGCCCAAGTTCCGTTGATGCTCCGGATCGGTGCGCCACTCGGTCACGTGAGCGTCTTCGCCCAGCGTGGCTAACGCCGATTCGTCCAAGATCACCTCGCCCCGTTCGGCGTGGTGCTCCGCCGCCGCCAGGCGGTAGAGGGTTTCCCCGGCCAGCACGTCCATCAGTTGGATTTGCGGATCGCCCACGGTGAAGCGGTGCGCTTTCCCCACGGCGATGGCGATTTTGACGGCCAGCGAGACGGTCCCGCCGGAGGGCAGCGTCACCGAGGAAAAAGCCCGCATCGCTTCTTGCATGTCCAGGGCGCAGCGCGTGGCCCGCCGACCGTCGTCCCCCTCCAGCCAGCAGGTGATCGCGTCGCCGCTGAAGGTGATCACGCTGCCGCCGTAGCGGTGCAATTCGGTGATCAGCGCGTCGTAGACCAAGTTGAGGTGGCGGGTCAACTCCTCCGCGCCGCGCTGCGGGCCGAGGGTGTTGACCAGTGCTTCCGTGAGCGGGGTGAAGCCGGAAATATCGGCAAACAACCCCGCTCCGTTCATCGTTTCGGGCAAACTTTCGCCGGTAGCCAGGGACTGCCGGCGATCCATCGGGAGGTAGGCGGTCAAGATTTCCATTGAGTGGTCCTGTGATTCTGTAATCGCCCGGACGGCCATTTGCCAACGGTTAAATTCGGCGGCCAGGCACTCCGGTATTTTGGGCGAAAGGGCCGGGGCGCAGCATGCTGCGCCCCGGTGAGCGACTTCTGGTGGCCTTTATTCTCGCACGATGAGCGGGAGATACAAGAAACTCCTTTCCACTTTCACGGTGACGGGGATGGAGGTTTGGGTGCCGGTGTAACGTTCGTCGTCTTGGGTCACGGTGCTGCCGTCGTTCATGGTGATCGTGCCGCCGAAGTGTACGGTCAAGGTGTAGTTGCCGGCGGTGCGTGGCGGGAGCGAGAGGGTGGTGATGCCGGCGTAGTTGGTGCTCTGCACGATGACGGTGCGTTGCGAGCCTTGTTGCAGGACGAAGAAGAGTTGCTTGTTCCCCAACAGTCGCCCGCCCGCGTCGCGCAGGGTGGCGGTGATGAGGGCCTCTTGCGTGGGCGTGAGCGTGAGCGAGGGCGGTTGCAAGGTGACGGCGGTCGCTTTCTTGGTGATGGTGATGTCGGTCGTGGCCTCGGAGGGAGCGAAGTAATCTGTGCCTGAGAAGCGAGCGTACACCTGATCCGTGCGCGGGCGTCCCATCAGCGGCAAGGTGACGGTGACCGCGCCGTTGGGATCGGTGATCTTGATCTTGCGCTGCGCTCCCAGGCCGACTTCAATGGGCATGTTGTAGAGTGGGATGTGGCCAGAGGTGGAAATGCTCAGTTGCAGGCTGAAGGTGGCACGATCACTGTACGCGCCGACCGTGGGCTTGGTGAGCCAGATCAGGTTTGTGGCGAGGGGCGTGCTCGGCGGCAGGGTGAGGCGGTGGCCGGCATCGTAGTAAGCTCCGCGATTGGTGTCCATGGTGACCAATCCCACGCCGTTGACGGCCTGGATGATGTAATGCACCTCGGTCAACCCGGTGGTGGAGGTGAGTGTGGCGTGCCACAGCAGCGAGTCGTCGGAATCCTGGGTCATATCCACGGATCGCCAGCAGCCATCCCCCAGATCGTAGGTGATCCATGCCTCCTGGATGCCGGCGGAGGGATCGCCGTAGATGTGGGCTTGGAAGGTGACGGTGTAGAGTTCGTTATGCGAGAGGATGTCTTCAATGACCGGCGGGGCGGAGAGGGCCGGCCTCGCGCCGTTATCGTAGGTGGTGTAGTTGCCGCTGTAGTAGAGCCGGAAATTCACTTGCCGGAAGGTGCGCATCGTGCCGTCCACCGCACCGGGGGAGGTAGAGCGATATTGGGCCGGGAAGAGCGTGAGTTTGGTAGCTCCGTCGCCTGTGTTCCGGCTGAGTGCGTCGAAGTAGTTGACATTCCAGGGGCGCACCGGGAAGAAGGTGGCGATGCGGAAGGGTGCGTGGACGCCGCGCACTTCGGTGGCGGCTGCGCCGGTGAGCGGGATGACTTTGTGCGTGTCACTGTAGATGCCGCCCCGGAAGCCGACGCCGCGCAATACCATGCCGTTGCTCGGCGCGGTGACGTTGTACAGAGCCAGCGGCAGCACCGGCTCCAGCGGCGCGCTCTTCACGCCGTCCGGGCCGAGGAAGACCGTGGCCGTGTACACTTCGTCGGCGTCAACGCTCTGAAGCCGGGTGGTGGTCATCGTGAGCGTGGGGGTGAGTGTGAGATCGGCGTAATCCAGCCCCAGCGTCTTGCCGGGGTTCACGGCGAACGGCTCCAGCGCGGGGATGATCGTCTCTTCCGCCGGTCTGGCGGGGCGGTAGAGTGGCCCATGCAGGCCGAACATCGGCAGCCCGAAGAGCGTCGCTTCCAGGTAGGATTTGACCTGGATGCCGCGCAGTTCGGCGATCTCGGCCAGGTAATCTTGCTTCGCCTGCACCAACGCATCGCCCACCGGGCCGACGCGGGGCAGATCGTGGCTGAAGAGTTCGTAGATGCGCTCGCTGTACTTGATGTAGTCGGTATCGCCGTATTGGTAGCCGGTGCCGCCGATGAGGGTCGCGCCCTTGCGGGTGAAGGTCTGCGCCCAGTCCGGCTCGCGGGTGACGTGGGGCACGTCGTGCTCGTTGACGATATTGTAGCCGGAATGGCATCCCGCGCTAAAGAGGATGGTGTTGCTCATGGAGACGGTCGCGGAGAGCACGTCGGAGGTGTAGAGGTGCGTGCTGTAGTCGGCGGCCAGTGCGCTGCTCGCGCTGAAGTGCCCGGCCAGGAAGACCAGGTCGTAATGCTGCCCCAGGAGTTTGGCCTTCAGGTCGTTGGCCGACCAGGAGCGCGGATCGCCGGGCGCGGCGTCGCGCGGGGCGATGAGCGTATCAACCGTGCCGCTGATGATGGTGCCGAGTTCTCGTTGCACGGCGGCGGCATCGTCGGCCAGGAAGTCGTAGCCGGTGACCAGGGCCGAGGTGGGTTGAGTGAGCACGCCGCCGGGCAGGCTGAGGTAGGCGTCAAGCAGGGGGATGATGTCCGCCGGGGTTTCCACCAGCCGCCCGACGGGCAAATCCGGCAGCGGCAGGCGCATAGACTTGAAGGAAATCGAGGTCTGCGAGCCGTATTCGTCCTGCCCCAGGACGTAGCCCAGCTTGAGGCTGGCTTGTGAGGCGGTGTTGTCGCGTACCGGCGGAGCGTAGTTCTGCTCGCCGGCCAACATCGCTTGGTCCGGGTAGCGGAAGAAGGGGATCACGTCGTCGTTGCCCACCAAGACGATGTATTTCAGCGAGACCGAATTGCCACGGTAGAGGTCCACGATCTGCTTGATGGAGTCGGCGACCAGGTTTTTGGCATAAGGGCACGCGGGATGGGCGTCGGCTTGCGCGTTGGCGGCGATGACGCGATTATCCAGCCCCACATCCACAATCACGCCGTTGACTTCTGGCCGCGCCGCCAGAGCCGCGAGTTTGGCTTGCAGGGCGGATTTTTCACTCGCGCTGCCCGCCATCCGCGAGAAGTCGGTGAGGATCAACGTGCTGCGGCTGCTGGACGTGGGAATGGTGGACGGTTCGGGGAGCGACGCGCTCACGTTGTTGCAGATGGAGGATTCCACGTACACGGTGAGGGTGTAAGGATGCTGCGGGTCAAAAGTGCCGTGGCGTCCCCGCACCCGGATGTAGAAGTCGCCGGTGTTGTTCCAGGTGTTGAGCATCAAGCCCTCGCTGGTGGTGCCGTTGAAGGCCGAGACGCCCAGCAAGCTGCGGATTTGCGCGTTGGCGAAGGCGTCGGGCGCGAAGGCGTCGGGGGCGAAGGC
>WFQZ01000134.1 GCA_015486785.1 Thermoflexales bacterium | reverse complement strand
CCTTCGCCGCCCGCAGCCGCGCTTGCCCCGCCTCGCCGATCTGCGGGATCACCGCTTGACGCGCATACCGTTTTTCCACAAACGCCTCCTTGACGAAATCACGAACCTGTGTATAATCGCCCCCGTTGATGCGGGGTGGAGCAGTGGCAGCTCGTCGGGCTCATAACCCGAAGGTCGGTGGTTCGAATCCACCCCCCGCTACTTTTTTGTGAAGGGCGAGGTAGCTCAGTGGTAGAGCAGGGGACTCATAAGCCCTTGGTCGTGAGTTCAAATCTCACCCTCGCCATCCAGGCGGCCTGAATTTCCAGGCCGCCTTTTTGTTTGCTCCGCCTCATAGCAGCGATTGAAGCTCCGCTGCCCGCTGACCCAGGGACTTTGCCGCACGAAAAACCGCCAGCGGGCGTCGCGGGCTTGCGCATCACCGCGCACGTTGATGCGCGGACTGCGGGCGACCAGCGCGTCGGGGAGCGCGGCATCAAACTCCACCCAAAGGCCGCTCCGTGGGCCGAGTGGCAGGCCGCTAAACGTGCGGTCAATCGCCAGGGCCTGGCACAATCGCCCCGGCCCACGGGCCAAGTCGCGTCGGCGGAGCGGAGTACGGCTCTTCCGACGCGCCTGCCGCAAACGGCGCATCGTCTCCAGCCCCTCCAGCGGCTCAACCGCCCGCACCAAGATCGCGGCGGGGAATCCCGCCGCCTCGGTGACGATGTTGAAGCAAAAGTACATCCCGTAGATCAAGTAGACATACGCCCGTCCCGGCGGGCCGAACATAGGCGCGTTTCGTTCCGTCAAGCCCGGCGCAGCATGGCTGGCGCGATCCGTCACCCCGATGTAAGCCTCCACCTCCACAATCCGCCCCGCGAGCCGCCGCCCCTCGAAAAGGCGCACCAAACGCATTCCTAACAAATCCCGCGCCACGCGCAGCGTCTCACGCGCATAAAACTCCGGCGGCGGCAAGTTGACTTTTTGCAAGTTATGAGGTAAGCTCACCGTGTTTCACCTCAGAATCCAGGTGTGGAGGGTCAACGTGAGTGAAGAAATGCCAGATTGGCTGAATGAACTACAGGGGGAATTGCAGGAAGCTCCGGAGACGGACGGGACGGAGGCTACCACTCTGGACGATCTGCGCCTCCAGTCCCAGTTGGCAGAGCCGACAGCCGCCCCCACCAAGAACACCCGCTTCCAGACGCCCCGCGCTCTGCGCGGGTTCACGCCCCAGCAACGATTCATCCTCGCGGTGCTGTTGTACCTTGATGTAGCCTTCATCGGGTTTCTGTTTTTGGTGATGCTGGGGCGATTCGCGATCTTTTAACCACTCTCAAGCAAACGTGGGCGGGGTGAATCACCCCGCCCACGTTTTTGTTTACGGCTTGATCAGCAACTGCGCCACGCGGCGCATGCCCACGGCAAAGGGGGATTTTGGTTGCGCCAGGCTCAAGGGCACGCCTTTGCGCATCGCGGCCCGTTGCTCCTGAGCGTAGGGGATCTCCAGCATCGCCGAGGTGTGCAGCGTGCGCCGGATCGCATCCAGGGGCGGATGAGGGCCGGCAGTCAGCGCGTTACGCACGACCAGCACGCGATTTTTCCACTGCGCCATCGCCCGCAGCGTGGCTATCGTCGTCTGGATGCCGGGCGGATCATCCCCACTGACCAGCAGGATGCGATGAGCACGCTCAAAGATCAACTCGGCCTGCGGCGTGAACACCGGCGGCATATCTAGCACCACAAACCGCGCCTGAGTCGTCAGCTCATCCAGCAACTGCATCAGCGCGTCATCGGAAAACCAGCCATCTTGGAACGGGATCAACGGCGCGGCCAGCAAATGCAATCCGGAAGGATGGGCAAGCAAGAACGGGGACACGTCCGGCTCCTCCGCCTGGAGGTAGTTCCCCCAATGCTGCTGCGGCTTGAGACCCAGGTACAAGGCACAATGCCCGGAATTCGGCGAAAGATCGGCCAGCACGGTGGGGGCACCGAGTTGGAGCAGGCTCGCCAAGTTCACGGCCAACGTCGTCGCCCCGCTGCCCCCGCGCAGGCTGAAAACCGGCAACAAATACGCCGCGCTCGGCTCCGCTTGCACCGGAGGCTTGTCCTCCAATAACGATTCAATGTGCTCCAGGAGAGTCTGAACTTGCACCGGCTTGGATAGGTAATCGTCGGCCCCGGCCTTGAGCGAGGCTTCCTGATCCACCGGCTGCCCTCTGCCGGTCAGCACCAGGATCGCTACCTCTTTGGTTTGCGGGCCTTCACGCAGCCGCTTGACGACTTCGTAGCCGTTCATCCCCGGCATCATCACGTCCACCACCACCACATCCGGATGTTGCTCTTGCGCCATCTGCAAGCCGTCGGGGCCGCTCTCGCTCAGGAGAACCTCATGCCCGCCGCGATTGTGCAGCATCATTTCCAGCATTTTGAGCACATCGTAATTGTCATCAATCAGCAAAATCCTGGCCATCGCCTGCCTCCTCTAGTCGTGCCGCTCGCCAATGCTGCCGATGTGCTTGTGGTTGACCAAGATCACGCCGCCTTGATACGTGACGTTGACATCGAACATTGAGCGTGCGGTAGCATTGAAAAGCGAGATGAATGCCCCGGCCTCAGTCCCCAGGTAGGACCGGGGATCAAATTTCTTGAGCATGCTGTAGATTTCGCCGGTGATCTCAAAAAACGGCATCGTGAGCGATACGGTGTACTTGTACGCACTGCGCTTGTACCGCTGGTCGCGCCGCAAGCCGTCCTTCGTTGCCACCGTCAGCGCGAAATCAAGCTCGTCCTTCTGCACCACCAACGATTTGTAATATCGGCCTATGGTGGCGGGATCGGTGATCGGGGTAAGATAGGCATCCTCCAGGACCACGTAGGCGGTGGTGGGATTGTAAATCTCCTCCGCAAAGAGCCGCGAGGTCAGCACGAACGTTCCGGTGACGCGGTAGCCGTGGGTGAACAGCTCCACGGCCACAGTTTTCTTCAAACGGGCATCTTTCAACATAGCACCTTCCCTTTAACACAAAAACTTTACTTTTCCCTCGTTAGGTGCGACGCACTTCGGAAGTGCATCGCACCTGCGGAGACTCTTTCCCTTTGCGGTGAGCAATTACGGATGCAAAAGTCAGCACCTGCCCGTGGGACGCGCGGCACAGGCACCACAACCCTATTTACTGGCGGGATTCCAAACGAAAGTGCGCCATTCGCTCGGAGGGCCGATCACTTGATAGTCGTCCTGGGCCGTTCCCGTGCGGCGCACGATACTGACCCGCCAAGAACATGTCCGCTCCGCAACGCTCTTGGGCGGGAGGAGCAGGTCTGGGACGCGCCAAGCGGTGCTATGCACGTAGTCTTGATGCGTCACCGGGCCATTGGCCGTGGGAATGGTCACTTCCACGTGATAAAACTCATTCACATCCAAAATCCCCACCGAGTCCCACTGCAAAACGATGGGGGTGGCCACGCCCTGGAAGATCGCCTTGGGCGGCGGGTAGAGTTGAATCGGTGTCGTGTATCTGGGACGCGGCGTCGGCGTGCCTTTGGAAGTCACCACGGCGGCCTCCGGGGTCGGCGTGGGCGTGTATTGCGGGATCGTGAGCACTTGATCCACGCGGATCTCGTCCGAATCGGGCGGAATCTGGTTCGCCTCTTTGATGTCGGCCACACTCACGCCGAACTGCTCGGCGATGGTCGAAAGCGCATCGCCGCGCTTGACCGTGTAGAGGATGAACGGCGCGGGCGTTGCCGTCGGCTCACCGGGCTTGGGCGTGGGCGTAGGGCCGGGCGTGGGCGTGGGC
>WFQZ01000133.1 GCA_015486785.1 Thermoflexales bacterium | reverse complement strand
GTATCTGGCATGGGTGCGGGATAATGACCCGACGCGGCGTGCCAAGTTCTGGCAGCGGAACTATTACGAGCACATCATCCGCGATGAACGCGCGTTTCAAGCGATTCGCCGCTACATCCGCCGTAACTCTGAGCATTGGACTAGGGATCGGGACAACCAGCAGCACATTTTTCGCCTTCCGCCATACCGAACCGGGGAGGAGTATGTGCGTGAAGCACTGAGTGAACGAAAGGGGATAACAATGCGTGTATTGAAAGTTGTGGCCGAGGGGATTACAACTTCCTTCCGCTATCCATATTTTATGCAGCAGATTCACCCCAGCTTCCCAATGCCACCACCGGCGACCATTTATGGCCACATTTGCAGTGTGCTGGGGGAGTGGTTCGAGCCGCAGGGGGTACGTTTTGCCTATCATTTTACGTATGCCGGCAAGGTGCGGGATGTTGAGCATATTATCTTGCTCAGCCGGTCGCGCGGGCAGTTGCCGGGGAGCAGAATCCCCAAGGTGCTGCAAGGCAAGGTCAATCCTTTTGAACGTGAACTCCTGTTCCGGCCTCGGCTGACGTTGTACATCAACCATCCGGAGTGGGTGGATGCGTTCCGCAGCCCTCGCTACGCGGTCGCGCTGGGGCGTTCCCAAGACTTGTTCACCTACACTGAAGTTGATACGGTCGAGTTGCGGCAAGAGCGACGAGCTTACTTTGAGCACGCGCTGGCCCCGCACGAGATGGCCTTGCGCACCGCAAGCGGTTTGACGGTGCTGATGCCCCGTTTCCTGGATTATGCCCGCAATCGTGCGCCGACGTTCGAGCGGTATGTGGTGCTCCAGGAGCGGGTTTTTAGCGACGATTTCTACCGCTTCGGTGCACAGTCCGATGATACGTTCTGGGTTGATCCAGCTACGCCGGAGGTCAAAGGCGCACATCGCGGGGTGATCTTCTTGAGTTTTGTGGAGGGTGAAGTTGAGCAATCTGTGTTGGCCTGAGTGGCTTGACGATGTGTGGGCTAAGAGCGCGGATAAAGGTGCCGGGAGACAGCCGGAGAGTCTGGCTGCGCACACCTGGCAGGTACTCCAACGGCTGGGGGAGTTCATTAGCCTGCGCCCGCACTTGCCTGACCGTTTCGGCGTGCCGCGCCTGTGGCACTTGCTGACCTGGGCTGCTTTTTTGCACGATTGGGGCAAAGCGGCCACGGGATTCCAAGCGCAGTTGCGCGGCGGGAGGCGTTGGAGACAGCGGCACGAGGTGTTGTCGCTGGCCTTCGTGGACTGGATCGCTGCCGACCTGTCGGACGAGGAGCAGGATTGGATCACGGCGGCGATTGTTGCTCATCACAAGGAAGCCGACGAAATCCGCCGTCTTTACCCGTATCCCGACGTGGGGACGGATCTCGCATCTGCCCTGGGAGGCGACGATCAGGTTGTTGAGATGGTGTCCGAATTGGGCGACGAGGTGCTGGACGGGCTGTACCGCTGGTTGGAGAGGTGCGCCGACTCCTGGTTGAAAGAGCTGGGATTGGATCAGTTGGGCGTCGAGATGCCACCATTCCCTGACTGGGAGCAGGCGATACGCCAGGTGCAGGAGCTAGGCGCGGTGAGCATCTATCGGCGGCTCAAGCGGTACGGGCGTTTTGTGCGTCGGCTGGGGCGCGGAGCTGACTCCGGGGTGCTTGTCGGCACGCTGACGCTGCGCGGCTATCTGGTCAATGCCGACCATAGCGCATCGGCCCACGCCGGCACGCTGCCCAGAGTCACATTTGATGCCGGGCGTATCCTGGATAGCCGGGGGGTGCGCTCCGATGATTTGTTCGCCCATCAGATCCGGGCCGGGCAAGTGCGCGGCTCCGCTCTGCTGACGGCCCCCACCGGCAGCGGGAAAACGGAGGCGGCGTTGCTCTGGGCGGCCCGTCAAGCACATACCGGCGACGGGCTGCCGCGTTTGTTCTACACTTTGCCTTACCAAGCCAGCATGAACGCGATGAAGCTGCGGCTGGAGCAGAGTTTCCCCAAGCGGGTGGGATTGCAACACGGGCGCAGTCTGCTCGCGCTCTACCGGATGTTGATGGCGCGTGAGTACAGCCCCAAGAGAGCCGCCGGCCAGGCGAAATGGGCGCGGAATCTGGCGCGGTTGAACTATCCACCGGTGCGGGTGCTCAGTCCTTATCAGATACTCAAGGGGATGTATCGGCTCAAGGGATACGAGGCTCTGTTGAGCGACTGCCTCGACGCCGCCTTCGTGCTGGATGAGATTCATGCCTACGAGGTCAGACGGCTGGCGATGATTCTCAAGATGATGGAGTATCTGCGGCAGAACTATGGCGCACGCTTTTTTGTGATGTCGGCGACGTTTCCCTCGCTGATCAAATCGTGGCTGCGAAAATCGCTGGGCGATCCGGTGGAGATCACGGCCTCGGCGGAGCTGTTTGCGGCGTTCCGCCGCCACCGTCTGGTATTGCTTGATGGGGAGCTGCCTGCGGAGGATGGCTTGAGGCGGATCGTCAACGATGCGCGGGCCGGTAAGTCGGTGCTGGTGACTTGCAACCTGGTGGATCGGGCGCAGAGGGTGTACCGGGCGTTGGTTGAGCGGCTGTCGGGGAGCGGCGTGCGGGTGGTGTTGTTGCACGGGCGATTCAACGGGCGTGACCGGTTGCGCAAAGAGCAGTTGGTCCGCGAATCTGTTGGGGCAACTCTCGCGGTTGCCCCGGCAACTCCCACGGTTGCCCCCAACGGTATGGTGTTGGTGGCTACGCAAGTCGTTGAGGTCAGTTTGGATATTGACC
>WFQZ01000132.1 GCA_015486785.1 Thermoflexales bacterium | reverse complement strand
CCTTACCGGGCTTGCGCCTGGAAGGGCTGATGACGATGGCCCCGCTGGTTGACGACCCGGAGGAGGTGCGTCCGGTGTTTGCTTCGCTGCGCGGCCTGCGGGATGCGCTGCGCGAAGCCTTCCCCGGCGCGGACTGGCAGCATCTCTCGATGGGGATGAGTGCCGATTTTGAGGTGGCCGTCGAAGAAGGCGCCACGTTGATCCGCGTGGGGCGGGCGATCTTCGGCGCCCGCGCGTGATCATTCCCACTGGAAGACGGCTCACCGCGAGAGGCGATACCAAAATGGCTCTGTGCGGTGAGCTGTAACTTTTAACAAAGGAGACTATCAAACTATGAGCGTAACTTTATCGGAAAAGATCGCCCGGCGCACGGCGCACGTGGCCGTGATCGGCCTGGGATACGTGGGGTTGCCGTTGGCGATGGGGTTTGCGAAGGCCGGATTCACCACCGTTGGCATTGAGGTGCAGGCCAGCCGGGCCGAATCCTTGAACGCCGGACACAGTTACATTGAAGATGTGAGCGATGCCGAGTTGCAGCCGCTGGTGGAGGCCGGAAAATTGCGGGCGACGTTGGATTATGACGTGCTGCACGAGTGCGACGCGGTTTTCATCTGCGTGCCGACGCCCTACACGGTGCAGCACACCCCGGACTTGGTGTACATTATCCAAGCGACGGAAAGCATCGCGCCGCGCTTGCGGGCGGGACAACTGATCGTGCTGCAATCCACCACCTATCCGGGCACCACCACCGAGGTTGTGCAGCCCATTCTGGAGCGTCAGAGCGGCTTGCAGGCCGGAACGGACTTCTACCTGGCGTTTTCGCCGGAGCGGATCGACCCAGGCAACCAGAAGTGGAGTGCCTACAACACCCCCAAGGTCGTGGGCGGGCTGGATCGCGCCTCCACGGAGCTGGCTGCGTCCCTGCTGCGGCAGATGGGCGCACCGGTTCACGAGGTGCAGTCCCCGGCGGCGGCGGAGTTGACCAAACTGCTGGAAAACACGTTCCGCGCGGTCAACATCGCCTTGGTCAACGAGATCGCGCAGTTGGCCGAGCGGATGGGGATTGATTTTTGGGAGGTGCTGGAGGCGGCCAAGACCAAGCCCTTCGGCTTTATGCCCTTTGCGCCCGGCCCAGGCGTGGGCGGACACTGTATCCCCATTGACCCTTACTACCTCTTGTGGAAGGCCCGCGAGTATGATTTCTACACCCGCTTCATTGAGCTGGCGGCGGAGACCAACGAGGCGATGCCTTACCACGTGGTGGATTTGACCTGCCGGGGGTTGAGCAAGCAGGGCAAACCCCTCGACGAGGCGCGAGTGCTGGTGCTGGGCGTGGCCTTCAAAGCCGGGATCGGCGATGCCCGCAACTCCCCCGCCGAGCGCGTCATTGAGTTGCTGTTGCAGCGCGGAGCCACCGTGAGCTATCACGATCCGTATGTGCCGCGTTTCTCCGTGGGCGGCAACGTCTTCTATCCCGAATCGCTGCAATTGACCTCGGTGGACTTGTCGCCGGAGGTGTTGCAGCAAGTGGACGTGGCGGTGATTGTCACCGGGCACGCCAACGTGGATTACGATCTCGTGGTGCAGCACGCGCCGTTGGTGGTGGATAGCTGCAACGCCTTGCGGGGCCGCAGCGGCGCGGCGCAGACCGTCCGCCTGGGTGCGCCCCTGTGAACCCTTCCCCGCAGCAGCGGACACTCATCCGCATCGCGATCTTGGTCCTGTTGGGCGGCCTGATGGTCTTGATCGTGCTCAACATGGACAAGCTGGATGTGGAGAAATTCCGCAACTGGGGCTATGCCGGCGTCTTCGCGATGGCGATGATCGGCAGTTCCACGATCATCCTGCCCATTCCGCACCTGGCCTTTACCTTCACGATGGGCGCGGTGCTGAATCCTTGGTTCGTCGGGCTGTGCGCCGGATTCGGCGACGGGCTGGGGGAGATCACCGGTTACGTGGCCGGGTACGCCGTGGAGGACCTGGCCGAACGTTCGCGCCTCTATGTGACCCTGGAAAACTGGATGCGCCGGAACGGCGATTTGACGATCTTCGTGCTCTCGCTCTTCCCGGTGCCGTTTTTTGACCTGGCGGCGATGGCCGGCGGGGTGGTGGGCTATCCGCTGTGGCGGTTTATGCTGGCCACGTGGAGCGGCAAAACCATCAAGGCCATCGTCGCCGCTTGGGGAGGGTACTATGGCGTCGGTTGGATCGCGTCCCTCGTGGGCGCACTGTGATTTTGACACGCCGGGCTGGGTGAAAGTCCTGCGCCACGCCCGCATCTACACCGGCGACCCGCGCCGTCCGTGGGCCGAGTCGCTGGCGATGGCCGGGGAGACGATTCTCGCGCTGGACGCCGAGGCGCAACAGTGGCAGGATGCTCCCGGTGCGGAGACGGTGGATTTGGGCGGGGCGATGGTGCTGCCCGGCCTCACCGATGCCCACTTGCACTTGATGTGGTACGGCATGAGCCTGCGCGAGTTGGACGTGTACGGCCTTTCCCGCGCCGCGATGCTGGAGCAGGTCGCGGCGCAGGCTGCCGCGCAGCCGCCGGGCACTTGGATCATCGGGCGCGGCTGGAATCACAACGACTGGGACGATCCGACTTTCCCCACGGCGGCGGAGCTGGATCGGGTGGCCCCGCGTCATCCGGTCAGCCTGGTGGCCAAGAGTGCGCACGTGCTGGTGGCCAACACGGAGGCATTGCGCCGGGCGCACATCACCGCCGCCACGCCCGATCCGCTCCACGGCAGGTTGGGGCGCGACGCGCACGGCGAGCCGAACGGGTTGTGCTTCGAGGCCGCGATGGAGCTGGTCAACGCGGCGATTCCGTCCCCCTCGGTGGAGGAGGTGGCGGACGCGCTGGCGGAAGCGCAATCCCGCCTGTTGGCCGTGGGGCTGACCGGGGTTCACGATATGGATGGGACGCCGGCCTTCGCGGCCTATCAGACCCTGCGGCGGCGCGGCGGGCTGCGGCTGCGGGTGGTCAAATATCTGCCGCAGCAATCCCCGCAGGCCGTGGCCTCGTTGGGGCTGACTTCCGGCTGCGGGGATGCTTGGTTGCGCTTCGGCGGGCTGAAGTATTTTTCCGATGGCGCGTTGGGAGCGCGGACGGCGGCGATGTTCGCGCCCTACGAGGGCGAGCCGGATAACCTCGGCGTGTTGACCTTGGAGCCGGACGCGCTGGCCGAAATCGCGCGGCAAGCGGCGGAGGCCCACGTCGCTTTGGCGGTGCATGCCATCGGCGACCGCGCCAATCATTGGGTGGTGGCGGCGTTGGCCGAGGCGCGGCGGCGCAATCCCGCGCTGCGGCATCGCATTGAGCACGTGCAGCTCATCACGCCGGAGGATCAAGCGCGGTTGGCCGAGGCGCAGATCGTGGCCTCAATGCAGCCGATCCACGCGATCCACGACCGGCGGATGGCGGATCGGCACTGGGGCGCGAGGTCGGCGCACGCTTACGCCTGGCGCGAGTTGGCCGATCACGGGGCGGTGCTGGCGTTCGGCTCCGATGCGCCGGTGGAGTCGTTTGATCCCCTGCCTGGACTGTACGCCGCCATCACCCGGCGGGATGAGCAGGGGCAGCCGGATGCGCACGGCTGGTATCCGGCGCAGCGGTTGACGCTTGAGGCGGCGGTGCGGGCATACACTTGGGGCGCGGCTTACGCCGCCGGGTTGGAAGCTCGGCGCGGCCTGCTGCTGCCGGGTTACGAGGCCGATCTCACGGTGCTGGAGCGCGACATCTTCGCTGCTCCGCCGGAGGCACTGCGCGAAACGCGCGTCGTCCGCACGATGGTGGGGGGCGTGTGGCAGTTTGAGGCTACTGCTCGCTGACGATCACCCGCCGCTCCAGCACGTACCAGTTGGCGATGGTCAAGAAGCGGTCGGAGGGTTTCATCAGCGGGCCGATTTGCACCCCGTGGACGCGGGCATCCACGGCGTAGGTGTACACCGGCACGTACAGCGGCAGCGCGGGGACTTGCTCCATAAACAACTGTTGGAACTCGCGGTACAAGGCCAATCGTTTGTCGCGGTTGATGGTGGTGCGGGCTTGTTCCAAGACCTCGCTGATGCGCCGATGCTGGAAGCCGGTGTAATTTTGCCCCATCAGCCGCTGGGTTTCGTGCCAGAAGAGGTATTGGTCGGGATCGCCGGGGATGAGCAGATGCACCAGGGCCGCTTGGTAGCTGCGTGATTCCAAGGCGGCGTTGAGTGCCAGCGGCGGGACGCTCTGCACGGTGACCGAAATCCCCACTTGCGCCCAGTTCCGGGCGATGGCTTGGGCGAGGGCTAAATCCTGCGGCTCATTGGCGGCCATCAAGGTGAAGGCCAACGGCTGCCCGGCGGCATCGTGCAATGTTTCGGTGGGCGCGGTGCGCGTCCAGCCTTCGCCGGCCAGCAGATGCGTGGCGCGGGGCTGATTGAAGGTGTAGTGGGTGATGCCCTCGGTAGTGTAAGCCCACGTGCCGGGGATCAACGGGGTTTCGGGGATGATCGCTTGCCCGTCCAGTTCCTCGTTGATGAGCTGCTTGCGGTTGATGCTGTAGAGCAGTGCTTGGCGCACTTTGGCATCGTCAAACGGCAGCGTGTCGGTCAGCAGCTCGTTGAGGTACAACATGGTCATCTCCGCCGTGGGCGCGGAGTACAGGTTCAGGCCGGACGCGGCAAAGGCTTGCGGCAGCAATTCCGGCGTGATCTCAGAGACGCCTTCCACTTCGCCATCTTGGTAAGCCTCAAGCGCGGCTCGCGGGGTGGCGTAGAAGCGCAGCACCACATTTTCCAGGTACGCCGAAGGGCCGTAGTAGTGCCGGAATCGCTTGAACGTGGCGGCGGAAATCTGCCCGTCGGTGATTTCCACGTCGCTCAGGCGGAAGGGGCCGCAGCCAATCGGATGGCGGTTGAACTCCAGCGTGGGCAACTCGGCGGCGTGGATGCCGTGCAGGAGGTGCGCGGGCAGCAAGCCTACCGTGGTGTAATCCAAAAACGGGGCGTATGGCTCGGCCAGCACGAATTGCACCGTCTCATCATCCAGCTTGTGAATCTGCACGGAGCGCCACAATTGCCCCAAGTCCGGCGGGCCGGGGTAGTCCGGGTCTTGCAGGAGCGAGAAGGTGAAGACCACATCATCGGCGGAGACGTAGCTCCCATCGTGCCACATCGCTTGCCCGTTCAGGTGGAACGTGTAGGTGATGCCGGAAGGGTCAATGCTCCAGCCGGTGGCGAGGTCCGGTTCGACTTCCCCTTGTTGTCCCAGGCGCGTCAAGCCGCAGAAGGTCAACGCCGTCACATCGCCATCGGCGTTGTTGTAGAAACTGAGCAAGGGGTTGAGCGTTTGGGGATACCCGCCCACGCTTTCCACGTAAGTCCCTCCCTGGGCCGGGCGGAACTCGGTGGTGTAGAGGGTCGCCAGGTAAATGAGAAAGGCCGCGGTGAGCAGGAAGCCCACCCCGACCAGGAGTACTTGCCATCCGATGCGCCGGAACATAATGGTTGCTTGGCAAGAGAAAGGACGAAGCCGGGGGGGGCGAATGCGCTCCCCGAACTTCGTCCTAGGTCGAAAGGTCGCTCAGCCTATCGCCACAACGTTGATCACGGCCACAATGAAGAACAGCACCGAGGTCAAGATCGTCAGGCGGAACAATAGCAGCTCCGCGCCCCGGCGATGGCGTACCAGGCTGGTCTGCGTGCCGCCGAAAACCCCGCCCAATCCGCTGCTGCGTACCTCAAAGAGCACCAACACGATGAGTGCGATGCCGAGAATAATCTGCACAATGTTGAGATAAACGTCCATAGTTTCGTTGCCTCCCTCAAAGTGGGCGGGATTATAACACGCCGCCCACGGTTGACAATGGAGAGGCCGGGGGGGGGGGGAGGCGGCTCAACGTGAAACGGCACTTGCGGCAGTGACGCAACCACAGAAACCAACGCTTGCCCGCGTGTCGCTCCGTCAGCTCGGAGTGCCACGGTGCAGACGCCCTCACCGCTGCGTGATGCTTACGGTAATTCTGTGTAACGATTATGTCTTCGGCTGCTGCTCCATAATAGTCGGGCGGAGCGTATTGTTATGCGGGCCGCTTTTTTTGTGTGTGAGTTCGTGCTCCGTCACTCAATATCCGATGAAATCTTTCTTCTTTTCGCTTTCGATCTGAGATCGCAATTTGCGAATGTGTTGCTCGATATACTGCTTATGTTGCAGAAGATTCGCAGTCCCCATTAGGGGCAGTAACGATTCCCAGTAGTTTAAGCATTTTTGTAATACAGGCACCGCACTGCCATACCAAGACAAAATGCGGGGATCCAATTGGAGACGTTTAAACGCTTCGAAGTCTTTATTTCGTTGGACAAACCGTTCGACAAACTGGCGTCTCCTCTCTGGAGCAAATTGCGATATTACTAGAAATAAGTTCTTCATTAACTTTAGATCGCTGTTGCGTTCATCGATAAGCCGTAGAAGATATGGATATTGTTTCTCTAGCACTTCGTTGGTCGTTTTACTATCGCCTTTTCTAACTCGAAAGAATGTCCCTAAGTAAGACGTGTGCACGAAATCCCGCTCAGGACGGCAGATCAAATCAATCACCTTGTCCATGACATCTTGGTAATCTGGGCGACGCCAAATAAATGTGTAATCCCTATGATCATCGTGGCTATTCAGCCATCCGTGTTCGACATTGCTATACTTCCAAGTAATATACTCTGCAATGAAGGCAGGATCGAGGTCTAATAGGAGATTGAACACCTTTCCATCGTGGTCGCTGTGTTGTCGCGTGCCCTCAACAAGCAAATAGGCTTGCTTGAGGAGATCAATATCATTGGCAAAGAGGTCGGGCAGCCGCTTAGCCACTTTTGTATGAAATAGCATCCCCAAGGCGTAAGCAGCATTGGGCTCTTTCTCTGCCTTTTGCAACACCATCGAGACTACTCTTGCAACGACCTGGGAATCCAACGATAAATATTTAAGTAGGAAATCTAAATGATAGGGGAGGTTTTCAATATCTGCTGTTCTGTACAGGTCATACAAGTGGCTGAGCTGTTCTTCATTTACGGCATCGTCTGGTAGCGTCTCATAGAGGTGAAACAGCCATCGCTGTTTTGCTTGGAATTCAACTTTACTCAAAAGCTGAAGTGCTTCGTCATAACCTAGATGCTTAACAAGTTTCTGGACAGGTGCATAGCCGGGAATTCGGAATGGGTCACCGAAGCTGAGATAATACTTAAGCACCTCCACATAAAGATCTGGGTTACGATCCGCCAATAACAGAAGGGCATTTGTTACACTTTGTTGGAGTGGGTACTCCTTATGTCCTGCTTGCAGTACATTTTTGATCTCCAAACAGTGAGCAAAAAAGCGTGTATAATCGTCAAGTGTATAGCCCTCAGTATACTTTTCCAAACGCTTTCGTCTATAGTCCTCATGTTCCTCGTAAGATAATTCCAGATCTCGCTGTTCTCCCCACTCTGACAGGAGGATTTCCGAGAGTCTATAAGTTTCGTTGTTGAACCGGTCCCGTAAGTCCATAGGGGCTTCAACACC
Source organism: Thermoflexales bacterium (assembly GCA_015486785.1). Lineage (GTDB taxonomy): Bacteria > Chloroflexota > Anaerolineae > B4-G1 > SLSP01 > S014-19. The sequence continues at coordinate 5,732 of WFQZ01000132.1, read as the reverse complement.
ATTCTTCTCGAGAAGATCGAGATAGTTGTGCATCACAACACAGTGGCGATAATCATCGGGATTGAGTACGGATTTTAGAAAAGGCAAAACGTGCTTGGCGTCGGCTCTTACAACGTCGCTATTGGTTACCCTGAGTGACGATGTGCTGTAGTTGTGAATTACATTGAGAATTTCTTCCCCTAAATGTTGATTCCTGTAAAGGGTAAATAACTGTTCCCAGATAAACGCCCGCATACTGGCGAGTTCTGGAGTGAAAGGGACATCAAACCGAGTAAACAGGATCATACGAGCGTCTTGGGACTCGTTCTCAAAGTGGGTACCCAGATGATTGCTGGCGATAGCTAAGAATACGCGCAAGAATGGAGGGTCTCCATTTTCTGCACGGCTCCATAACATATCCAGCACGGCACGTTGAACTTCAAATTTCCTGAGGTAGGACTCAAGTCTGAAGCCGTAGTCATCGATGAGTATCCTAAGGATGAGTGGAATTTTTGAGGGGCATTTGGCCATGTAATCGAGTAGAAGCTCGAGGGCAATCTTAACTTCATCTTCTCTAACAAAAGCAAATTTCCTGAGTATGCTCAAGATAGAGGGTGATGGAATAGCTTCTGAGGATTTTTCAAATGAGATCCGCGTGATCTCTACAGGCTCATGTTTTAGCTTGCGGATTTGCTCACGTACCCATAGCAGAATGTCTGTTCTTTTGGTGAACCAAAAAACATCAAGGAGGTGGAGAAGCCCTGCCTCATCTTCAGCTTCTCGTAACTCCATCCAGACCTGCTCAACGTGAGGACGCATTGCATCTATGATGCGCTCGCTGTCAAAGGCACTGAGAACTGGATTAATGGAGTCTATGAGCCGGTGCTTCAGTCTTGGAAAGAAGTGTTTGAGCAGCGCTCCGAAGTCAAGGACTCCCTTTTTGAAGGTAGCCAGATAGAAAAGATAGGTGCCAAGGACCTGATCTGACATTCTGACCACTTCGTCCTCGTATATGTCAACGATCTCCAAATCGTGAAGACGGTCAGATGCTTCCCAGAAGACTGCTGGGCTAAGATTGAAAGCATTCTCGACATCGCTCATCATCTCATCGTTCGCACAGTCTATAGCCTTAAAGAAGGATACGACAGCTGCCACCTTCAAGAGCTTGGTGTCTTTGAAATCCGCCCCCGCTTTGCTTAAATCTTCACGAATAGACGAAAAGTAGGCATCGTATAGGGACGATGCGTCGTGAATACTGCTGAGGGAATCTTTCTTCTTTACGACCTCAGCCGCCATTACAGCAAGCCGTGGATTCCCATGCGCAATATCGGCAATGCGGTTAAGGTAGAGGTAATTTCTGATACCGTATTCGTTGGTAATTAACTCCTTCAGTTGCTCATCGGGAAAAGGCTCCAATCTCGCTTCAAATCCTTCCAACGTTCGCGCTTCCTCTCGAATCTTTGAGAGGGCGTAGTCTCGCACGGTGGCTATCACTTTGATCTGCTGGTCTTCACGTTGGTGCAGGAGCAGGTCAACGACATACTCAAACCGGCTCACTCTGTTGGCGTCATCTACAAGGATGAGAAAACTGCCAGACTTTCTGAAATATACTTGAATATCCTCCCACAAATCGCGGTGACGCCCAAAGATGCACAAGACGTCGTAGTCGGGATGTGTCTCTCTGAACCTTTGACTGGCCTCAAGAGCTAATCGTGTCTTTCCCACGCCGGCTTGGCCTGTCAATATCACTAGCTTTTCTTTTTCAAGTGCTTTAAGTATACGGTCGAGCTCTTCTTCACGGAAATGAAAACTGAGATCAAGGGGAATAGCAAATGTGTTGTTGTAAAGTGAAATGAACTTCTTGGGTGGTACTATTTGACCTGTGTCAATCTCTATGCCAAGAAAATCTCGAGCTAGACCTGGATATTCGTGATAAAGTTCAAGAGCGATTGACTCTATACCAAAAAGGTCGAGGTTTATCCCTTTCTCCTGACAAATTCTCGCCAGCTCGTCTACCTCCTCAGCATTAAGTTTCCCTGTGTAACAAAAGATCACTCGTTCAATTTTATCGAGGGGGATACTGGTTTTAGATTCGTCCAAGCATTTGTCAAGGTCACCTTTCAGCTTACTTAGGAGGTTGGCATGTTGGGTAGTGTATTCAGCGAAGATGTATTTTCTATCAGAGGTTGTAAAAAGACTGTCTGGAGTCCCCGCTCGCGCCTTGTTGGCGGCGACAACGGAGCCAATAGGGTTAATGTGTTTAAATCCCTTTTCTATAAGGTAAGCGTCCGCCAGCTTTTGAAATTCGCCCCCGCTCATTTCAAGGATGGCCTGCTGGATCTGATTCATCTTTGACATATTAGATTCTTTTCACCTGATCTATGACGCAATGTCCTAAGCTCATTGATTAGACAAATATAATCTTGAACTTTACAGCATAACGGCTCCGAGATAAGCCGCCCGCGCCGGCTCGTTGGGAAACCTCGGCCCCGCCGGGCGTCTCAGCCTCGGCTGATTTTCCGTCCGCCGGCCGTTCCATTTTTGCCTCCAGCGGCCCGGCCTTAGCCGTGATCTCTTTCACCTTAAAGCCGGCCTTGTAAAGCAGCCACGCCGCCACGGCAATAACAATGACGCCCACAACAATGAATGTCACAGTGGTAGAACTCATCACCGCACCTCCAGGATTTTCTCGTCGCCATTATAAGCCGGGGGCGCGAAGAATGCAAAGCCCCATTTGCGGTTGCTCGGCGTGCCATGCCTATCCACGAACGCCAACGCCTGCTGGCTCTGCGGCTAACACCCGTACTTCCTTCTCCAGCCGTTCTGCCAGACGGTCCTTCTCTATCTCAAGGTCGTAACGTGCTTGTAGGTTCAGCCAGAAACGCTCCGACAAACCAAAGTACCGTGATAACCTGAGGGCCGTATCTGCGGTGATGGAACGCTTGCCGTGAACAATTTCATTGATACGACGAGGATGCACGCTAAGGTCCTTTGCCAGCCGATATTGGCTGATCCCCAGCGGCTTTAAGAACTCTTCCAGTAAAATCTCCCCTGGATGAACCGGTTCAAACTTCCCCTTTACCATCTGCCTTGGCCTCCTAGTGATAATCTACGACTTCCACATTTACATTGTAGGTCTTCCCTTCGTTATGACCACCAAGCCCAGGCGAGGCGTCTATGTGCAAGGTGCTTGAAAAACGCCGCAGCCCCATTCTCCGCCAGCGGGACTTATGGAGTATAATTCGGCCTATGGCAACCCAAGATCAATCCTGGATGGCGATGTTTTCCGACTTTCGCGGCACGCTGCGCATACGAGTGCGCGGGGTGAGTATGCTCCCCACGCTGCGTCCGGGGGACGAGGTGCTGGTGGAGCCGTTGGCGGCGGCGGATTTACGCCCCGGCGACTGGGTGGTGCTGCGCGGCGAGCGCGGCGGCGGGTTCGTGCATCGGTTTTTGGGCTGGCGGCACGGGCGAGTGCTCACCAAGGGCGATGGTCATCGCCGCTGCGACCCTCTCTGGCCGCCGCAGGCCGTTTGGGGCCGGGTGATAGAGGCGTATCGCGCCGGGCGGCGGATTTACGACCGTTCGCCACAGCGGTTGCGCCGCGAACGCCGCTTGGCCTGGCGGCATCGCGTGAGCGGCACCGTGTGGCAGTGGCTGCATCGCGGGAGGTCGCTCCTGGGAAGCATGCTGCTCTTGCTGTTGACGGCGGTGGCCGTTTATGCTGCCGTCACCGTGACCGATTACGCCGCCGTCTGGAGCGGTGATGCCGTCCGCTTGACCTGGGAGACGGCCAGCGAGGTCGGCAACCTGGGATTTTACGTGTGGCGCAGTGAAAGCGAGTCGGGCACGTACCAGAAGATCGCCGTGCGCGTGCCCGGCAATCAGCCGGCCGAGTTTGTCCCCGGCGTGGGGAGCGAGGTCGGCGGCACCTACGAGGTCTATGATGACGCCGTCACTGCGGGGCACTCGTACTATTACAAGCTGCAAGACGTGCCGGATAGCGGCACTGCCGGGGAGTTTTTCGGGCCGTTTGCTCCAGCCGCGCCGCCCACGGCGACCCCCGTTCCGCCCACCGCGACGGCGACACCTACCGCGACCCCCGTTCCGCCGACGGCGACGCCTATCCCGCCGACGGCGACGCCCGCTCCCTCCGTGCGCTTTTGGGCCGAGCAGACGACCGTGCCCGCCGGAACGTGTACCACGCTCCAGTGGCAGACCGAGCACGTGCAGGCGGTGTACATCGACGGGCAAGGGACGTTGGGCGTGGGGGCGAAGACCGTGTGCCCTTGTGCCGCCGAGACCCACATCTTGCACGTGCTTTATCCCGATGGCCGGGGCGAGGATTTCTCTGTGGCCCTCGCCGTGACCGGGCACTGTGCGGCCCCGGCGACGGATACGCCTACGCCGCGCCCCTCAAACACGCCCACGCCGCGCCCCACATCAACGCCGCGCCCTACGGCGACGCCACTTCCCACGGCCACGCCTCGCCCCACGGCGACGCCGACTGCGCTCCGCCCCTCGCCCACACCGACGGCCACCTCTGCGGCGGAGCAGCTTTCGCCGTTGCCAATCCCGCCCACGCCGACTGCCCCGCCTTCGGTGACGGCGACGCCCTTGGTGGTGGCCGGCAGTCGCCCGGAGCCGCCCTACGGCGTGCCGTTCTGGATCTATGGCGGCGGGGCTTTGCTGGGCGGTATCCTGATCGCGCTAGGAGGATGGCTGTGGCACAAACAACAATGAAACGTTTTTGGTGGCTGCTACTGGTGTTGGTCGCCTGTCACGCGGCCCCGGCGGAGGTCACGCCGGTTGCGCTTCCGTCACAGGGATGGACGGTCGCCGTGCGCTCGGAAGGGCCGCGCTGGCTCGCGCCGTCCTGGTGGGCGGCGCAAGGGGGCGATCCGACTGCGGCGGGGCCGTTGACTTTGCGGCGTGGTGATCAGCCGCTGCCGGTGCGCCGGTTTGATGCGCCGCAAGGACGCGGGACGTTGCTGTTCCCCGATGTGGCCGCGGCGGGATATGTGTTGCAGGAGACGGCGGCTCTTTCCCCGACCGCGCCGCTTCCGCTTGCCGCGCCCGCCGCCGCATCGCCGCAGACTACCACCTGGGCCACCGCGCACTTGGAGCGCGACTTGGTGTACCGTTCCACCGCGCCGGTGACGCCGCCGTGGCTGTGGGCTTCCTTGCTGGCCCCTTCCGCCTTGACGCTGACCGTGCCGCTGACGGACGCGCTCGCCGCGCCGGTGACGGTGACGGTGCAGGTGTGGGGCCAAAGCCAGGCTCCGCAGTCGCCCGATCATCACCTGGTGCTCTCCTGGAACGGCGCGGAGGTTTCCGATCACCGCTGGGATGGCAACGGCGTTGAATCGTGGTCGTTTGTCGTGCCGCGCGGGACGGCGGGCGATAATCAATTGGTGCTGTCCGCGCCGGGGGATACCGGCGCGCCGGTGGAGGTGACGTGGCTGGATTGGATCACGGTGCAATGGCGGCGCACGTTGCGGTTCCGCCGTTCCTGGGAGACGTGGGACACGACCGCTCCGACCGTTTGTTGGGAGCAGGTGCCGCCGCACGCCCACGTGATGTGGGTCAACGCGGGCGGGGCCTACGATGGTGGGGCGGTGTCGCCGGGGCACACGTGCTTCACGCAGCCGCTGCACAGCCGAGGCTGGTTGGGCGTCCCGTGGCAGGCTCCGCCCCCCGACGTGATCCGTCCGCGCGAAGTGCTGACGGGCACGGCGGCGGCGTTTGTCATT